>NZ_JBHWMB010000147.1:0-8172 GCF_042730015.1 Streptomyces sp. NPDC059957
TTCGGAGCGGGTACCCAAGCGCTGCGCGCTTGGGACTGAAACCCCCTCGCTGCGCTCGGAGGGTCCGCTTCGCGGACCAGAGCCCGCTCCTTCGGAGCAGGTCTCCCAGCGCTGCGCGCTGGGAGAGGGAATGGCCTCCCCCTTCGGGGGAGTGCCCCTGCGCTTTGCTCCGGGGCTGGGTGCCAAAGGCACCCAGGGGTCCCAAGCGCTGCGCGCTTGGGACTGAAACCCCTCGCTGCGCTCGGGGAGTCCGCTTCGCGGACTAGAGCCCGGTCCTTAGGAGCGGGTACCCAAGCGCTGCGCGCTTGGGAGTGGCAGGCCTGCGCTTCGCGCAGGCGCCGGCCCTTCAGGCTGGTGTACCCTCCGCTTCGCTCCGGGTACCTGAGCGCTGGGCGCTCAGGACTGAACGGCTTTGCTGGGCTCAGCCGAGGCGCCTTCGGCGCCTGCTCCTCCGCTTTGCTCCGGAGCAGTGATACGCCTCGCTTCGCTCGGCGCTCGGCTTCGCCGAGCTATATGGCCGGCCTTCGGCCGGGGTCCTGCGCTTCGCTCCGGACTGGCTCTAGTTCCGCGGTGCTTAACCAAAGAGGGGCCTGCTCCGCAGGCCCCAGGGCTCCCGCGCCGTGCGCGGGAAGTGACCCCGTTTCACGGGGTAAGGACCTATGCCCCGTTGGGCAGGTCCGAGGCTCCCGCAGCCCTGGTCCTTCCCGCTCCGTCTCCAGGACCAGGCGCGCTTCGAAGTCCCGGCTAGCAGTAGCCACTACCTCTGCCGGGGCTCCTGGACCATCTTGCCGTCGTTCAGGACGAGCTTCACCCGCTGCTCATTCCAGCCACCAGTGCTTCTTAGGAGTTTGAGGGTGAGGGTTGAGGTGAGGTGCGGGCTTAGCAGTGGTGAAGGTTGGGTTTTGGGGTTCTGGGTGATGTGCGTTGGTCTGTTGGGTTTTTGAGCTGGGGGTTTGGGTGTGGGTCTTAACGGCGTTAACGGGGGTTCGGGGTTGGGGTGTTAACGGCGTTAAGGGTTTTGTGTGGAGGGTGATTCAAAATGTGGAGTGGATAGAGACGGGAATCAGTCAGATTCTACGGGGTTGTGGCTGAGGAGCGGGGGGTTCCGGTGAGGGTGAGGGGTTGTGGGTGGGGGCTGTTCTTTGGGCCTCAGTGGGGTCTTGCGTGCCGGTTTAGACGGCGTTCAGCGCCTGGGCGGGAGCGACCACCGGCCTATAGAAGGTACGGAGATGCTCCGTCGCAGGTCAGAGGGGGTGCGGGGGAAAAGATATGTCCCCTCAGGAGGGACATATCTCGGGGGTTGTGTCCCTGCTAGGGGGACACAACGACTGCAAAATGTCATTGGTACTGACGTAAAATGCGCTAAAACGTCAGGGGGGCTGACGTATTGGGGGAGATCTGCCGGCTAACTGGTGGCAGGGCGGGTGGGGTTGGTGGGGGCGGGTCGGGAGGGGGGTCCGGGAACGGTGTGGCTGAGATATGTCACCTGTGAGGGGACACAAGACACGCCGAACGTCAACGAGCGTGACACTTGTGTCACCCTTGTTGACATACTGATCTCCGCAGATCAACGGAGTGGAGAGCAGCCTCGTGTCATCAGAGCCACAGCGCCGCCGGGGCAATCCGGTAGGGACTCCGCGTCCCGATCTGCCGGTGGACGACGCGATCTCTGCGTGGAGTCAGCCGCTGGCTCCGGTCAAGGATCTGGACAGCCTCGCGAAGCGGTACCCGACGCGGAAGCTGACCTTGGACGGCGAGCGCAAGCCGCTGGAGTTCTACGGGACCGAGAATCAGCCGAATGCGTTCTCGATGGACAGCCTCGAGTTCTTCCTCGTGATCGCCCAGTACTTCCGTGAAGCGCTGCCTCTGCGGCTGATCCTGCTGCTCATCGCCTGCCAGCGGGCGGGGGGGCGGATTCCACTTACCCAGGAGGAGATGGCTACCATCCTGGATGTCAGCCGGACGAAGACGTCGGAAGCTCTGCACACGGTGATGTCTCATGGGATCGTCTTCAAGGTGCGGCGGGGTGTGTATCAGTTCAACCCGCCCTACAGTTACCGGGTAGCGGAGTTCATCCCGGGTACCGAGATGACGGGTGAGTTCGTGAAGGTGGAGCAGCACGGGACCATTTCGCAGATTCGTAGCGATACGAGCCTGCCGGACTTGGTGCGCTTCCCCTCGCTGGACCACATGAGGCAGGCCATCGCGGAACTGCGGGCCGAACGGGCAAGAGAGCGCGCTGCGCGTCGGGTGAGCCGGACGAAGCGCACGGGAGAAGGGACGGCTCAGTGAGCACCTTGCGATTCGCTGCGGTCAACGCCGACGGGCTGCTCTCCGACCTCGACCTGCCGCCGGCGGCGTACCGGGTACTGCTGAAGCTGCGGTCGCTCAGTGAGCCGGGTGGGCGGATCCTCATCGACCAGGCGACGGTCGGCGGGATGCTGGACCTGAGCCGGCCGAGCGTCAACGCCGCTCTGCGGAGCCTGGAGCTGGCGAAGTTGGTCAGGAAGATCCGCAACGGGGTCTACCAGATCAACCCGATGCTCGCCGGGTACACCTCGTTCGAGGATGCGGTCGCGGCCGTCAACGAGATGGACGCCGAGGAGCGGCTGGACGCGCGGGGCTATGTGGCCAGCTACCACCGGGCGGTGGCGGCGTATCAGGACCAGCTCGCCGAGCAGCGCAAGAAGCGGGCGGCTCAGGCCGTCGCCAAGAAGGCGGCCGAATCGAAGCGGCGTAGGGCGCTGCACGCGGTTGGCTGAGTAGATGGTGTTTGCAGGGCTTCTGAGGGGCGCTCAGGGGCTTGTGAGGGCCCCGGAGTGCTCCGGGGCCCTTTGTGGTTTCTGAGGGGCTCAGGGGAGCATGTGGGGGTTCGCGGAGCCGCTCTGTTGGTGTTTTAGAAGTTGAGCTCTACGTAGTCGATGTCGGTGAACTCGACGAGTAGGCCCTGGGCGCGGGCGCCGTGGTCCTTGAAGTAGATCTCCTGGAGCCCTTCGGCGGTGATGCCGCGGAGTTGAGCTTCGGTGGCCCCGGCCTCATGGGCGGTGAAGAGGCGGGAGGCGTACTCCGGGGGGAGGTGCTGGGTGATGCGGCGCATCCGGCCGTCGTCGGTCGTGCCGGGGGCCGCGCTGAAGCCGAAGCGGGCACGGGTCTCGATGACCAGGCCGGTCTGCTTCGCGGCCTTGGCGCGGGCGCGCTTGCGGACGAGGGGCTGCCAGCGGCGGCGCACCTCGCGCTCCAGGCGGGCGGAGAGCGCCGGCTTGGGCTGCTTGATCTGGTCCTTCACGTACCGCTCCACCGTGCGCCGGGAGATGGCGAGGAGGTCGGCTACGGCCTTCGTTGATTTGAGCTGTTTTACGAGGTAGCGGATCTGGGCGCCCGCCGATTTGGGGATGGGGCGGGTGAAGTTCTGCTCGTCGGCGCGCTCGAGGCTGTCGCTGATCTCGGACATGGGTGGCTCTTACTCTCCGTCGGCCGCGGCGTCGTGGCCCTTGATGTGGCGGGCGGGGTTGTGGCGTTCGTCGAGGAGCTGAACGGCCCAGAGGAGGGGTTGGGTGCCCTCGTGCTTGACCATGCCGGGGCTGACGCCGAGGCGGAAGCCGCCCGGCAGTGGCTTGCCCTCGGGGGTGCGGGGGAGGAAGTCGAGGGGGCTGGGGCCGTCTGAGAGGTAGACCGCGCAGTCGGAGAGGACGGCGATGGGGTAGAGGTCTGCCGCTGTTGCGAGCTTCTGCATCTTGCGGTGCATGTTGACACGGGCCGTGGAGATGACGGCGGCGCGGATGTCGGGGCGCCAAGTGGGGCGTTCGAGGGCGGGCCAGCTCTCGCCGGGGCGGTAGCCGGCGCCCTGCGGGCGCTCGCGGAGCTTGCCGATGCCGCCCTTGACGGTGGACTTGATCGCCGAGAGGACCGCGGTCTGGGGGAGGGGGTGGTCGGGGTGGTTCTTGTACTCCGCCATCGCCTGGAGGAAGGCGGCGTCCGTGAGGGACGAGTGGACGCCCAGTTCGGCCATCGTCGCCATGTAGGCGTCGCGCAGGCGGGTGTACCAGGCGTCGAGGTACGGGCCGTGTTCCGGGCGGAGCCAGGCCTCGGTGGGCTGGACGGTGAGGCCGAGCTCCTGGGCGTAGGCGAGGGTCGGAGTGGCGTACCAGGCGGGGCCGGTGGGTGGACGTCCGTGCGGGGTGAAGGGGCTGGGGAGGCGGGGGTCCATGGCGGTGGCCTGGGCGGAGAGGTCCACCAGCCAGGAGCCGGGGAGCTTCGGGTCGAAGCGGGGGCCGTCGGTGTGGACCGCGGGGCCGGTGCCGACGAGGAGGCGGTTGGCGGCGGCGGCGAAGGCCATGTTCACGTCGATGCCGACGGCGTGGGTGCGGGTGCACTCGGCGTCGGTGAGGAGCTGGGGGTCGCGGATCCAGTCGTACGCCTCTTCGTCGAGGACCTGGTCCGGGGTGCGCTGGTGGGAGCGCGGGTAGAGGGCCGCGACGACGGGGTGCTCGTCGGGGGCCTCCGGGGGAGCGGGGTCGACGGGGCGGGTGAGGGAGCCGGGGACCGGGGCGGAGACCCAGGTGTTGGTGGACTCGTCGCGGGCGGCGCGGGTGGGCGGGCGCAGCGCCGTCATCAGCTCCAGGCCCGAGACGGCGGTGGAGCCGCGGGGGGTGAGGACGCGGGTCGCGTACGAGGTGAGCAGCTCGGCGAGTTCCGGTGCGGGGAGGTGGGAGGTTTCCTCGCCCCAGGCGCGGGGGTCCAGGGCGCCCCAGGGGAGGATCGCGAGCTGGACGCACTGGCGGCCGGTGGTGGGGGTGGCGGGGCGGTAGATGCGGGGCCAGGGGCCGAAGCCGCGTCGGGTCAGCTGCCATTTCGACTTGGTGAGCTGCTTGATGACCGGGTGGTCGTCGGGGAGGCGCAGGCCGCGGCGGTCTTCGAGGACCAGGGGGAGTCCGAGTGCCTCGGTGGCGGCGGGGGTGAGGACGAGGAGGGGGTCGCCGTCCTTGCCGTTGCGGTGGAGGCGGGGGGAGCGGAGGTTCGCGGCGGAGGTGAGGGCCCACTCGATGAGGGCGGGGAGGGTGGTGGGGGGTGTGAGGACCGCGCCTCCGGCGGCGTGGGCCTTTCCTGCGCCGTCCAGTACGGCCAGGGGGCCGTTGCCCTCGGGGAGGGGCGGGGCGGTCCTGGTGGTGGCACCCGTGCGGGGGGTGGCCGTTGCCGTTGTCGGCTGGGGGGCGGGGGGTGCGGTGGGGGCCTGCGGGGCTGTTCCCCTATCCGCGCCTTCCCGAAACTGGGGCTCCGCCCCAGGCCCCGGGCGGGCGGGTGCGGCCTCCGGGTCGGCGTCCCCGAAGTGGGTGGTGGCGTTAACGGCGTTAACGGCGTTGATGGGTGCGGCGCTGCCGGACGTGGGGCCGGTGCCTTCGGCTTGGGCCGACGGGGCGGCCGACTGCGGTGTGGTGGGCTGCGGGGTGTTAACGGCGTTAATGCCGTGGAGGTCTGCCAGGCCGTTGAGGAGGCGGGCGTAGGCGGCGCGCTTGGGAGGGCGGGGGGCCGTGCGGCCGGTTTCCCAGGAGGTGACCGTTTCGCGGCGGACGGCCAGGGCCTGGGCGATCTGGTCCTGGCTCAGGCCTGCTGCCTCGCGGAGGCGCTTGCGCTCGTCCGGGTGGGGGAGGGCGTCCTGTGCCGCGGCCTCTTCCAAAAGGGCATCGACCGCGGCGAAGAGCGTGGTCTGTTCGTTTTCGTGCGCGTTGGGCATGGGCACCTCCAGTCGCAGCTTATGCGAACCGCACCATGGAACGCACGTGAAACACACGTGGGGGCGTGGTGGTCCGACCGGGCCAACGCCCCCTTCGTGTCGGGCGGGGTCTGGGTTGGTTCGAGTCAGATACGGGTCAGGAGGAGTTCCGTCACTGCCTTGAGGTCGTCCGGGGTGAGGTGGGCGGTGAGGGCGTCCGCGATCGTCTCCGGGGAGTCCGCCGTGATGGTGATGCGGCGGGGGGAAGGCGAGGGCGAGGGGGAAGGCTCGGGGGGCGGGGTCGGGCGGGTGCGTTGGCGTGGGGGGTTAACGGCGTTAACGGCTTCGTCTGCCGCGGAGGCCTGGTCCTCCTGGGGGAGGCGGCCGATGCGGCGGGCCGGTTCCACCTTGAGTTCGCCGGTCTCCACCTTGTCCTGGAGCTCCGGGGTGAGGTTCAGGAGGGTCAGGCGCTGTGAGACCCAGGCCGGGGTCTTGCCGAGGCGCTTGGCGACCTGGGCCTGGGAGCCGTGGACTTCGACGAGCTGCTGCAGGGCGCGTGCCTGGTCCATGGGCGCGACGTCGACGCGGTGGACGTTGGCGATGAGCGCCGACTCCAGGATGTCCGCCGCCGAGGAGGCGAGGGAGTCGTTGACGTGGATCTGCATGGTGCGAAGGCCGGCGCGCTGGGCCGCCGCCAGGCGGCGGTTGCCGTCGATGACCACGTACGGGGCGCGGCCCAGGCCGTCGGTGTTGCCGGGGTGCGCCTCCATGAAGGCCATGCGCGTGGCGACGGCCAGGGGCTGTAGCTGACCCCGGGCCGTCAGGGACGCGGCCAGCTCGTGGATTTCGGTGAGGTCCTCGCGGAGGTTGAAGGGGTTGTGGGCGAGGGCCTCGATCGGCACCTCCGAGGGCGGGACCACCCCGGAGGTGGGGGCGCCGGTGGCTTCGGCGATGGCCGCACGGCGGGAGCTGACGCCTACGGGCTGGGCGCGGGCGAAGGAGCTCGAGACTCCGAGTTTGTCGGCCTTGCTCATGAGATCTCCCTTGCGAGGGCGCGCAGCGCGACCGCCTGCTCGCCCTTGGGTGCGTAGACGAACAGCGGCTGCTTCACGCGGACCGCTTCGCGCTGTTCCTTGAGGTCGGGGACGATCGCCACCACGCGCGGATCCTTTATGTCCATCCAGGCCTGGAGGGAGGAGGTCGCGATGTAGCCGCGGCGGCCGTCGTAGAGGTTGACGACGAGACCGAGGTAGTCGATGTCGAGGCTGAGGTCGTCGCGGAGGTCGTTGATCTGCGAGGTCAGGAGGTCGTAGGCGTCCGCCGAGGAGTCCTCCGCCTGGACCACGATCAGCGCGCCGGAGGCTCCGGGCTGTTCGGCGTCGCGGCGGCGGCCGTAGTAGATGGCGGCGTCCATGCTGAGGCCGAGGCTCGGCGGGCAGTCGATGAGGATGACGTCGTAGTCGGCCTCGACGGGGGCGAGGGCCCGTTCGAGCGCGGCCTCGCGGGCGCGGACCGTGGAGAGGCGGACGTCGAGGAGGAACGCGTCCGTGCACGCCGGGAGGATGTGGAGGCGGTTGCCGAAGCGCTCGTCCGGGATGGGGACGATCAGGTCGGCGAGGGGGCCCTTGGCCTCGCCCGCCATGTGGCAGGTGAGGCTGTCGCCGCCGATGGGCAGCGGCTGCCGGCCGAGCTGCTTGGTGAGGTGGCCCTGGGGGTCGAAGTCGACGAGCAGGACGCGCATCCCGAGGCCGGGCAGATCTTCCAGGTCGACGGGCGGGGCGGACGCGATGGCCTCCTGGCCCGTCTCGTCGCCTTCCTCCACGGCCGATTGCCGGGCCAGTTGGCGGGCCACGCGGACCGGGTGGAGGCTGCCGGGGTCCTCGGCGAGGGCCTCGGCGGTGCCGGCCGTGATGGCGGTCTTGCCGACGCCGCCCTTCTGGTTGCACACCACGATGCGGCGGACGACCGAGGGCCGCTTCACGGTGGGGGCCGGGTTCATCTCCAGCCAGAGGGAGACGGCTTGGGCGAGCCCTTGGATCAGGGAGACGCCACGGTGCTTGGAGTCGGTGCGGAAGGACTCCCACTGGCCGGCCGGCAGCCAGGTGGAGAAGGACTCGGCGCCGGAGGTGTCGACGGGGGAGGGGGAGGAGGCGAGCGCGCTCCAGTGGGCGATGCCCTGGTGGACGGCGTCCTGGATGTCCACCCGCAGTTGTGCGGTGCGGATCTTGAGCTCCTGGCGCAGCCACGGAGGGAGTTTGGAGACGACCTTCTCACGGTCGCTCGGTGACGAGGGTGAAGTCATGTGAGGGACTTTACTAACGTCCGAAGACGTTTGTGGGCGCCACGCTTGAGTTTTGCTAACGAAGTGGTGTGGATCGGCTGGGAATCGCCGCCCGGGGGCGGGGACTCGGTGTGGGGACAGGGCGGCCTCGCACGCGCCGTGGTGAGCACCCCCGTGGTTC
>NZ_JBHWMB010000148.1:0-8172 GCF_042730015.1 Streptomyces sp. NPDC059957
CCTCTGCTCTACTCCGACAGGGCGCGGGCCACTGTTGCGCCACAAATCACGCTTTACGTCCAGGCCGACACCCCACCCCGCCCCCGTCCCCGGCCGGGCCCGCTCTGGCTGCCCCGCCCGTGGTGGGGTCTTTCAGCTCGGCCGGGGTTTGGTCTTTCAGCCGTCCGGCGTTTGAGGACCGGGGTCTGGGGCGGAGCCCCAGGGGGTCCGGGCGCAGCCCGGTACCCCGCTTTCAGCCCGTCCGGCGTTTGAGGACCGGGTCAGGGCCGGCCCTGGGAACGGTGGAAGGGCGGGTCGGGGACCTCGCCCCGCAGGGCCGTCCAGCAGGGGCGGCCGCCCCACGGCCTGCTCAGGCCCGGGCTTCGTCGGGCGGGGCGGGGCGGGGCGTGGCGTCCAGGGCCCGGTCGGGCCAGGGGCTTCGTGGGACGGGGCGTCCTGGGGCCCGGCCGGGCCTGGGCTTCGTGAGGCGGCGGCCCAGTGGCGTCCAGGGCCCGGCCGGGCAAGGGCTTCGTGGGGCGGCCCGGCCCCACCATGACCCCGATACCCTGTCCCCGTGGCAGAACCAGTCCGGATCCCGACAGCGAAAGTCGCCCTCTCCACCGCCTCCGTCTACCCGGAGTCAACGGCGACCGCCTTCGAGATCGCCGCGCGCCTCGGCTACGACGGCGTCGAGGTCATGGTCTGGACGGACCCCGTCAGCCAGGACATCGACGCCCTGCGCCGCCTCTCCGACCACCACCAGGTCCCGATCCTGGCCATCCACGCCCCCTGCCTCCTCATCACGCAGCGCGTCTGGTCCACCGACCCGTGGACCAAACTCCAGCGCGCCCAGGCGGCAGCCGAGAAGCTCGGCGCGAGCACGGTCGTCGTGCATCCCCCGTTCCGCTGGCAGCGCCAGTACTCCCGGGACTTCGTGACGGGCATCTGGCGGATGGCGGACGAGACCGACATCCGCTTCGCCGTCGAGAACATGTACCCCTGGCGCTACCGCGACCGCGAGATGCTCGCCTACGCGCCCGAGTGGGACGTCACCAAGGACGACTACCGCCACTTCACGGTCGACCTCTCGCACACCGCGACCGCCCGCACCGACGCGACCGCGATGATCGACCGGATGGGCGACCGCCTCGCCCACATCCACCTCGCCGACGGAAACGGTTCCGCGAAGGACGAGCACCTCGTCCCCGGCCGCGGCAGCCAGCCCTGCGCCGAACTGCTGGAGCGGCTCGCCACCACCTCCTTCGACGGGCACATCGTCATCGAGGTCAACACCCGCCGCGCGATGTCCTCCGCCGAGCGCGAGGCCGACCTCGCCGAGGCCCTGGCCTTCACCCGCCTCCACCTCGCCACCGCCCCCGGCCCACTACCCGGAACCCCACACCCGTGACCGACCCCCTACCGGCCCCCACCCCGGCCCCCGAGTCCGCGCCCGCCCCGGA
Source organism: Streptomyces sp. NPDC059957 (assembly GCF_042730015.1). Lineage (NCBI taxonomy): Bacteria > Bacillati > Actinomycetota > Actinomycetes > Kitasatosporales > Streptomycetaceae > Streptomyces > Streptomyces sp. NPDC059957. The sequence continues at coordinate 1,440 of NZ_JBHWMB010000148.1, forward strand.
CGCGGCTCCGGACTCTGCCCCGGCTCCGGCTCCGGCCTCGGCTCCGGCCCAGGCCTCGACCTCGACCCCGGGCCCGGACCCCGCCCCCGCGAAGCCCCGCCGGGGGCCTGGTCGGCCCCGGCAGGACGAGGCCGGCGACGGGCCCGGGACGCAGGAGCGGATCCGCCTCGCGGCCCGTGCCGAGTTCGCCGCGCGCGGGTACGACAAGACCTCGGTGCGCGGGATCGCCAAGGCCGCCGGCGTGGACCCGGCCCTGGTGCACCACTACTTCGGCAGCAAGGACGACCTCTTCGCCGCCGCGATCGAGCTCAGCATGGAGCCCGCCCTCGTCCTCCCCAAGATTCTCGGCGCGGGCCCCGACGGCATCGGCGAGCGCCTGGCCCGCTACTTCCTCGGCGTCTGGGAGAACCCGGTCACCCGGACCCCGCTGCTCGCCGTGATCCGCTCGGCCCTCACCCACGAGGCCGCCGCGAAGGTGCTCCGCCGGCTGATCCTGCACCGCCTCCTGGAGCGGATCGCGGCCGACCTCAACGTCCCCGACCCGACCTTCCGCGCCGAACTCGCCGCCTCCCACATGGTCGGCATCGCGATCCTGCGCTACGTCGTCCAGGTCGAGCCCCTCGCATCGGCGGACCCGGAGACCATCATCGAGCTGGTGGCCCCCACCCTCCAGCGCTACCTCACCGAGGAATGACGGCACCCGCGCACGCAGCCCCGTAGAGCCCGCGCACGCAGCCCGCGCACACACCCCGGTAACCTCCGCACCCGTGACCAATTACTGAACCCCCCGTCCCGGGATCCGGACAGCCCGTCCGGATCCCGGGCGGGGGGCGTAGCCTCGTAACCGAGCCATATCCACAGTCGCGGCAGGCGCTCGCGTCACCGCACACATGGGGAGAGAACCCGATGCCCGAGCTGAGGTCCCGCACCGTCACCCACGGCCGCAACATGGCAGGCGCACGTGCCCTGATGCGCGCCTCGGGCGTAGCGAGCGCGGACATCGGGAAGCCGATCATCGCGGTCGCCAACTCCTTCACCGAGTTCGTCCCCGGCCACACCCACCTGGCCCCGGTCGGCCGCATCGTCTCCGACGCGATCCTGGCCGCAGGCGCCGTCCCCCGCGAGTTCAACACCATCGCGGTCGACGACGGCATCGCCATGGGCCACGGCGGCATGCTGTACTCCCTCCCCTCCCGCGACCTGATCGCGGACTCGGTCGAGTACATGGTCGAGGCGCACTGCGCCGACGCGCTGATCTGCATCTCCAACTGCGACAAGATCACCCCCGGCATGCTGATGGCCGCCATGCGCCTCAACATCCCGGTCGTCTTCGTCTCCGGCGGCCCGATGGAGGCCGGTCAGGCCACCCTCGTCGACGGCACCGTCCGCAAGCTCGACCTGATCGACGCGATGGTGGACGCCTCCAACGACAGCGTGTCCGACGAGGACGTCCTGCGCATCGAGGAGAACGCCTGTCCCACCTGCGGCAGCTGTTCCGGCATGTTCACCGCCAACTCGATGAACTGCCTCGCCGAGGCCATCGGCCTGGCCCTCCCCGGCAACGGCTCCGTCCTCGCGACGCACACCGCCCGCCGCGCCCTGTACGAGGACGCCGGCCGCACGATCGTCGAGATCACCAAGCGCTACTACGAGCAGGACGACGAGTCGGTCCTGCCCCGCAACATCGCGACCCGCCAGGCCTTCGAGAACGCCATGGCCCTCGACATCGCCATGGGCGGCTCCACGAACACGATCCTGCACCTCCTCGCCGCCGCGCAGGAAGCCGGTCTGAAGTACGACCTCACGGACATCGACGAGATCTCCCGCCGGGTCCCGTGCCTGGCCAAGGTCGCGCCGAACGTGGCGCCCGGCGGCACGTACTACATGGAGGACATCCACCGGGCCGGCGGCATCCCCGCCCTCCTCGGCGAGCTCCACCGCGGCGGCCTGCTGAACAAGGACGTCACCACGGTCCACTCCGCCAACCTGGAGGAGTGGCTCGCGAAGTGGGACGCCCGTTCCGGCACGGCCCCCGACGAGGTCATGGAGCTGTGGCACGCGGGCCCCGGCTGCCAGCGCTCCGCCTCCGCCTTCTCCCAGTCCGAGCGCTGGGACACCCTCGACCTCGACGCCGAGGGCGGCTGCATCCGCTCCGTCCAGCACGCGTACTCCAAGGACGGCGGCCTCGCCGTCCTGCGCGGCAACATCGCGCTCGACGGCTGCGTCGTGAAGACCGCCGGCGTCGACGAGTCGATCTGGACCTTCGAGGGCCCGGCCGTGGTCTGCGAATCGCAGGACGAGGCCGTCGACAAGATCCTCCGCAAGGAGATCAAGGCCGGCGACGTGGTCGTCATCCGCTACGAGGGCCCGCGCGGCGGTCCCGGCATGCAGGAGATGCTCTACCCGACGTCGTTCCTCAAGGGCCGCGGCCTCGGCAAGGTCTGCGCCCTGGTCACGGACGGCCGCTTCTCCGGCGGAACCTCGGGCCTCTCCATCGGCCACGCCTCCCCGGAGGCGGCCTCGGGCGGCTCCATCGCGGTCGTCGAGGACGGCGACCGGATCCGCATCGACATCCCGAACCGCTCCATCGAGCTCCTCGTCGACGAGGCCACGCTGGCCGCCCGCCACGCGGCCCTGGGCGGCGTGTACGCCCCGAAGAACCGTGAGCGCAAGGTCTCCGCGGCCCTGCGCGCCTACGCGGCGATGGCCACCAGCGCCGACAAGGGCGCGGTCCGCGACGTCAGCCTCCTGGAGCGCTGACCCCCGCCGTACCCAGCCGGTCCCCGGCCCCGTCCGACACCCTCGGACGGGGCCGTCCGCGTTCCGCCCCTACGGGCGCGGCGGCCCCGATGTCACCAGGCCGCGGGATCCCCCGCCGCCACCGCGAACACGCTCCCGTCCGGCGCCGACGCGTACACCCGCCCGTCCCCGACCACGGGCGCGGGCAGACTCGCCGCGAAGGTGTCCTTCCCGGTGCCCATCCGCGGCTTGGTCTGCCCCAGCAGCTTCCCCGCACCCGCGTCGACGGCGAGCAGCCGCCCGTCCGAGGCGCTCAGGTAGACACGGCCGTCGGCGAACACGGGCCGGGAGGCCATCGCCACGCCCGTCTCCAGCCGCCACTCCTCCTTGGACGCACCGATCGCCACCAGTGCGCCCGAGGCCCCGAACGCGTACACGATCCCGTCCGGCCCCACGGTGGCCTGGGCCTCGTACAGCGGCGAGGCCAGCCGGACCCGCCCTACGGCACGCGTGGCCAGGTCCACCCGTACGACCGCGTCCGTCCTGGTCCCTACGTCGCTGTCCAGCAGGTACATTCCGCCGCCCGCCGCACCCACGGGATGGAGCACCCCCGGAGAACGGACCTGCCAGCGGGGCACCCCGCTCGCCGGGTCCACCGCCGAGAGCCGCGTCGCCGTGCCGTCCTTGTCGGGCGTCGACACGTACAGCGCGGCAGGCTCCCCCGACTTCCCCGGGCCGCTCCACCACTCGGAGCCGACCCCGCCGATCTTCTTCGTCCAACGCGGGGTGCCGGTCGCGGAATCCAGCGCCGTGACGGTTCCGTCCACCGCCGTGATCAGTACGCTTCCGCCGGCGGGCAGGGCATGCGCGCCACTCGGCAGGGTCCGCTTCCAGCGCTCCGCGCCCGTCGCCGGATCCAGTGCCCGGAGCAGTTCGCTCTTGCTTCCCGGTGCCACCGCGAGGACCAGCCCACCCCCGTGCAGCGGTGCACTGTCGGCCGCGGGCCGGAAGCCCGGGACGGCCGCCCGTACGGACCACAGCGTCGACCCGTCCTTGGGGCTGAGCCGCATCGCGGCCGACTCGGGCCCCGAGCAGTACAGGGCCGAGGCCTGCCAGGAGCATGCCCCGCCGTATGCGCCCAGCGGCACTGACCACGGCAGGACCCGCTGCGGCGTGGGTACCCCCGGGGAGACGGCCTGCTTCGGAGGCTCGTTGCCGGGCGCGGACCACAGGTAGCCGCCTACCGACCCACCCGCCAGCAGCAGACCGACTCCCGCCGCGACGGCCACCCGGGTCCGCCGTCCGCGTTCCGGGGCCTTGGCCGGGGTGGCGACCCGCTCCCGCCGATGCGTGACCTCCTCGTCGGTCACCGGCTCCCGCGGTCGCGGGATGAAGGCCTGGGTGTCCAGATCCGTCGGGTACGCCACCGCCCGCAGCGCCACGATCAGCGCGTCCGCGCTCGGCCGCTCGGCCGGATCCTTGGCCAGGCACTGCGCGACCAGCGGGACGAGCCGTTCCGGCAGACCTGTCAGGTCGGGCTCGCTGTGCACCACCTGGTACGCCACGAGGTAGTGGCTGTCGGAGTCGAAGGGCCCCCGCCCGGTCGCCGCGTACACGAGCACCGCACCCAGGGCGAACACATCGGCCGCGGTCCCCACCTCCCGCGGCCGCTGGAACTGTTCCGGCGCCATGAACGGCGGGGTCCCGATCAGCTTCCCCGTCTCGGTGCGCAGATCGCTGTCCGCAGGCCGCGAGATCCCGAAGTCGATGACCCGCACCCCGTCCGGGGCCATCAGCACGTTGCTGGGCTTCAGATCCCGGTGCACGACGCCCGCCCGGTGGATGTCCCGCAGGGCCTCCGCCAGCCCGGCGGCGAGCCGCGCCAGTTCCCGCGCCTCCAGCACCTCGTCCCGTACCCGCTCGGAGAGCGTCGGGGCGTCGATGAACAGCGTGGCCATCCAAGGCCGTTCGGCATCGGGGTCCGCATCCACGACGGGCGCGGTGAACGCTCCGCTCACCCGCCGCGCGGCCGCGACCTCCTGCCGGAACCGCGCCCGGAACTCCGGGTCCACGGCGTGCTGCGGGTGCACGATCTTGACGGCGAGTTTCAGCCCCGACTCGGAGGTGGCCAGGTGGACGACGCCCATGCCGCCCGAACCGAGTACGGACTCAAGCCGGTACTGCCCGGCGTACTCCGGAAAACCCGCGTAGTCCGCCCGCGCTGAACGCACCGCTCACCACCCCCGCCGGAGCCTAGTCGATGGCCCGTGCGAATCTCCAAGGTCTTGCTACCCTGCGCGGGTTGCGCACGGCAACTTCCAAGGGGGGAGTTTTTCCATGTCCGTTGAGAGCGATTCAAGCCAAGTAGAGAGTCTGACCTCGGGGTCGGGATTTCCGACGTTCCCGGTCGCGCCCGGCTATCGCGTGAACGTCCGCAGAGGGCCCGGCACCAATTACTCGGTCATCCGTGTCCTGTCGCTCGGCGCGTACGTCTCGATTCGCTGCCAGTGCGAGGGAACGAACGTCTCGGGCCCTTACGGCACGTCGAACATCTGGGACTGCATCGGCAACGGCGAGTTCGTCGCCGACGCCTACGTGAAGACGGGCAGCGACGGTTACGTCGCCACCCGCTGCGCCTGAACAAGGACGAGGGGAACGAAACAGTGATCACCAGACGCCGCATGCTCGGTCTGGGCAGCTCCATAGTCGCCGCGATACCGGCGGTCATGCTCGCTGGGGCGGGCGAGGCAGCCGCCGTAGGGGGTTCTGGATTCCCCGAGTTCCCGGTCGCACCCGGCTACCGGGTGAACGTCCGCCGTGGCCCCGGCACCAGTTACGCCGTGCTCCGGGTCCTGCCGCTCGGCGCGATCGTCGGCGTTCGCTGCCAGACCGAGGGGACGACGGTCACCGGCCCGTACGGCACCACGTCCATCTGGGACAACATCGGCAACGGCGAGTTCATCTCCGACGCCTACGTGAAGACGGGCAGCGACGGCTACATCACCAGCCGCTGCGGCTGAGGCCATCCGGTGCATCCCACGGCCCGCCCCGTGAGACACCCCGGGCCGACCCCGCCCGGCGGGGGATAATCGCTGGTGTGAGCGACGACCAGCGAGACCAGACCCCCGCCGAGCCGGCCCCCGCGGTGCCCACCGGCCCCGAGCCCGAGCCGATCCGGTTCTTCGGCACCACCTGGGTGAACCACGACGGTGGCTACGGCGCTCGCCGCGTCGGCGCGGCCCTCATCGCGCTGACCCTCGCCGTCATCAGCGCCTTCCTGCTCCGGTTCTCCTACGAGGGTCTGGAGATCGGCAACGTTGGCGCCTTCCTCAGCATCTCGGTCGTCATCCTCTTCGCGATCGCCAGCTCCATCGCCTTCGTCAAGACCTGGGACTCCTTCAGCCGCCGGCAGCCCCCGTCCTCCGACGAGACCGCTCTCAAGGGCCTGAAGGCGATCGGTTTCATCGGCAGCCTCATCGCGTACTTCCTGCGCTGCTTCGTAGAGGCCCCCGGCGAGAAACTGCGCCGCACCGAGTACGAGCGCGCCGCGGCCGAATTCGCCCGCCGCCGCGGTTCCCGCACCGGCAACCCGGCCGCCCGCCGCCCCAAGCGCAAGAAGTAGCCCCGACCCCAGGCCCCGACCCCAGGCCCCGACCCCAGGCCCCGACCCCAGGCCCCGACCCCAGGCCCCGACCCCAGGCCCCGGCCCAGGTCCCAGCCCCCTGTGCCTGGCCCCGGCCCTGGCCCACGCCTCGACTCAGGCCAGCCCCCGGCCCGGCCCAGGCCCCGGCTCCCGGTCCCGGCCCGGCCCAGGCCCCGGCTCCCGGTCCCGGCCCGGCCCCGGCCCCCGCTCCCGGCCCGGGCCCCGGCCCGGCCCAGGCCCGCCCCAGCCCCCAGCCCCCAGCCCCCAGCCCGGCCTGGCCCCAGCTCCCGGCCCGGCCCCGGCCTGGCCCCAGCTCCCGGCCCGGCCCCGGCCTGGCCCCAGCTCCCGGCC
>NZ_JBHWMB010000149.1:0-4960 GCF_042730015.1 Streptomyces sp. NPDC059957
GCCGAAGGCCGTCGCGTAGCGACGCGAACGTAGTGAGCGCCCTTGACAGGCCGGCCCGACGCGGAAGGACGATGAGGCTGCCGGGAAACCCCAAACCCGTCTACGCTCCCGGCCGGCCCGGACACCGTCTCTTTCCCCCCGGTTCCGCCGCGCTGGGCGGGCCGGTCCCGGTCCGGTCCCGAGGGGGCGGCGGGTGGGCAGCCACCGGCCCGGGGTGGAGCGCGAGGGGGCGGGGGCCCCGCACCCGCGGGAACCCGTACCGCCGCCCCCTCAGAACGCCGGGCGTTCCGGGTCCAGGGTGGCGCGGCCCTCCACCGGGGAGGAGGCTTCCGCGAAGCGGCGTTGGGGGATACGGCCCGCGCGGTGGGCCAGGCGGCCCGCCGAGACCGCGTCGCGCATTGCCGCGGCCATCAGGACGGGGAGTTGGGCTCGTGTCACGGCGGAGGCGAGCATGACCGCCGCGCAGCCCAGTTCCATGGCCAGGGCCACGTCCGAGGCCGTTCCGGCCCCCGCGTCCAGGATGACCGGGACCCCGGCCCGCTCGGTGATCAGCTCGAAGTTGTGCGGGTTGCGGATGCCCATGCCGGAGCCGATGGGGGAGCCGAGCGGCATGATCGCCGCGCAGCCCACGTCCTCCAGTTTGCGGGCGAGGACCGGGTCGTCGTTCGTGTACGGGAGGACCGTGAAGCCCTCGTCGACCAGGGTTTCGGCCGCGTCGAGCAGCTCGATCCCGTCCGGGAGGAGGGTGCGCTCGTCCGCGACGACCTCCAGCTTGATCCAGTCCGTGCCGAGGGCCTCGCGGGCGAGGCGCGCCGTCAGGACGGCTTCGCCCGCCGTGAAGCAGCCCGCGGTGTTCGGGAGGACCGCGATGCCGAGTCGGCTGAGGACGGACAGGACCGAGCCCTGGACCGTCGGGTCGAGGCGCCGCATCGCGACCGTGGTGAGTTCGGTGCCGGACGCGATCAGCGCCCGCTCCAGGATGTCCAGGCTCGGCGCCCCGCCGGTGCCCATGATCAGGCGCGAGGAGAAGGTCCGGCCGGCGAGGGTGAAGGCGTCGTTGGAGATGTCACACGTGTCCGCCATCTGTTCAGCCCCCCTGGACCGCGGTGAGGACCTCGACGCGGTCGCCGTCGGTCACGGAGGTGTAGGGCCACTGGCCGCGCGGCACCACCGTCTCGTTGAGGGCTGCCGCGACCCCCTTGGTGGCCTCGGTGAGGGTGGCGACCACCGTGGCCAGCATGGTCCCGTCCGCGATCTCGCGCGGCTCGCCGTTGACGGAAATGGTCATGCGAACGACTCCTGTCGCGTGAGGGCGAAACGGCGCGGGGTGAAGGGGCGGGCGATTTCCGGTAGTTCGCCGGTGGTGAGCAGGTCCGCCATCACGTCCCCGGTGAGAGGCGTGAGCAGGACGCCGTTGCGGTAGTGCCCGGTGGCCAGGTGCAGCCCGGGGAGTTCCGTCGGGCCGAGGAGAGGGGCGTTGTCCGGCGATCCCGGCCGCAGTCCGGCCCGGGTTTCCACCAGGGGGAGTTCGGTGATCCCGGGCACCAGCTCGTGGGCGTCGCGCAGGAGTTCGTAGACCCCGCCCGCGGTGACGGTGGTGTCCCAGCCGAGTTCCTCGCTGGTGGCGCCGAGGACGAGCTCGCCGTTCTCGCGCGGCACCAGGTAGACGTGGCTGCCGCGCACGACGGCCCGTACGGTCCGCGACAGGAACGGCCCGTACGACGCGGGCACCGCGAGCCGCAGCACCTGCCCCTTCACCGGGCGTACGGGGGCCACGGCCTCGGGTGGTACGCCGTCCAGCCGGCCGCTGAGCGAGCCCGCGGCCAGCACCACCTGGTCGGCGCGCAGCTCCGTGGCGTCCGCGTCGTCGAGGACCGCGCCGCATGCCCGGTCGGCGGTGGTCAGCAGCCGCGCCGCCCCGGCGCGGTGCAGGGCGACCCCGGCCCGTTCGCAGGCGGCCAGCAGGGCGGCCGCGAGGCGGCGGGGATCGACCTGGTGGTCGCCGTCCACGCGCAGGCCACCGCGGACGCCGGGAGCCAGCATCGGTTCCAGGCGGCGGCACTCGCGGCCGGTCAGCCACTCGGACTCCAGGCCGCAGCGGCGCTGGAGGGCGTGCAGTTCGCGCAGGTGCAGCCGGTCGTCGGCGTCGAGGGCGACGGCCAGGGTGCCGCAGGCGCGGTAGCCGATGTCCATGCCGCCGCTGGCTTCGGCGAGCTCGGCGGCGAACTCGGGGTAGCGGGCGGCGGAGGCGAGGTTGAGCCCGAGCAGGGTCTCCTCGCCGTAGTGCAGCTCGGTGACGGCGGCCAGCATGCCGGCCGCGACCTGGGCGGCGCCGCCGCCGGGGGCCGGATCGGCCAGCGCGGTGCGCAGCCCGCGCCGGGCCGCCCGCCAGGCGGTGACCAGGCCGATGATGCCGCCCCCGATGACGAGCACGTCGTAGCCGGGACTCCGGCCGTTCCGATATGAATGCATGGGCGTCCAGCCCCTCCCTTCGCCGGCATGACCCGGATCAGGTTCGTACGGTCGGAGGCCGGCCAGCCTCCCTCTCAGCCCGGTGCGCCCGGACTCCCGCGATAGGTTCGGTGCCAGAGTAACGCCGAGGCCGACGGCCGGTAAGGCTGCCTCCCCGGTGCCGGTCCCCGGCGGGTTTGAGACACCTATTCCTGACGGACCGTCAGTTGATTAGGCTGGGCCGCGTGAGCGAGCAGACGCAACAGCAGACACGGCAGGCGGAAGACACCGGGCACGGCGTGGTGATCGTCGGCGCCGGGATGGCCGGGGTCCAGACCGCGGTCGTCCTCCGGGAACAGGGCTGGACCGGGCCCGTCACCCTCCTGGGAGCCGAACCCCACCAGCCCTACGACCGGCCCCCGCTGTCCAAGGCGGTGCTCCTCGGCAAGGCCGAGGACTCGGCCTTCGACGTCGACTTCGAGGAGCTCGGCATCGAGCTCCGGCTGGGGGTCGAGGTCACCGGGCTGCGCGCCGCCGACCGGGAAGTGGACACCGAGGCGGGCCCGGTCCCGTACGAGTTCCTCGTGCTGGCCACCGGCGCCCTCCCGCTGACCCTGCCCGGCGCGGAGGGCGTCCCGGGGGTGCACCTGCTGCGCACCCTGGACGACGCGGCCCGGCTGCGGCCCGTACTGGCGGCCTCCTCGGCGGTGGTCGTGGTCGGGGCCGGATGGATCGGCGCGGAGTTCGCCACCGCCGCCCGCGAGGCGGGCTGCGCGGTGACCGTGGTCGAGGCGGCCGACCGGGTGCTGGCGGGCGCGCTGCCGGCGGAGGTCGCCGAGCCGATGGGGCGCTGGTACGCCCAGGCGGGCGCCGAGCTGCTGACGGGCGCGCGGGTGGCTTCCGTGGAGCCGGGCCGGGTCCTGCTGGCCGACGGGCGGGAGCTGCCCGCGGAGGCGGTGGTGGTGGGCATCGGCGCGCGGCCGGCCACCGGATGGCTGGCCGGATCCGGCGTGGAGCTCGGCCCGGACGGAGCGGTCGCCGCCGACGAGTGGCTGCGCACCTCCGTGCCCGGGGTGTACGCCGTGGGGGACTGCGCCTCCTTCCCGTCGGGGCGCTACGGGTCCCGGCTGCTGGTGCACCACTGGGACAACGCGCTCCAGGGACCGCGGGTGGTGGCGGCGGACGTCCTGGCCGGGGGCTCGGGGGAGCAGGTCTACGACCCGGTCCCGTACTTCTGGTCGGAGCAGTTCGGCCGCTTCGTGCAGTACGCGGGACACCACGGCGACGCGGAGCCCCCGCTATGGCGCGGCGACCCGGAAGCCGACACCTGGTCGGTGTGCTGGCTGCGGGAAGGCCGGCTGGTCGCGGTCCTCGCGGTGGGCCGCCCGCGCGACCTCGCCCAGGGGCGCCGCCTCATCGAGTCGGGCGCCCTCGTGGACCCGGCGAAGGTCGCCGACCCGGCGGTCGCGCTGAAGTCGACGCTGCGCTGACCCGGCGGGGCACGGGTCGGGGACGGGTCGGGCCCCCGGCCCCGGCCGGCTCCGGCTGCGCGTGCTTCCGTTCCGGGCCTGCTCCTGCTCCTGCCCGGGCCCCGACGCCTACGTGCGAAGTCCCCTACCCGCCCTTCGCCCGTTCCCCGGGCTCTGCCCGGACCCGCCCCGGGCCCCGTGCCGCCGGGCTTCGCCCCCGGGCTCTGCCGGGACCCGTTCCGGCTCCGTGCCGCTGGGCTTCACCCCCGGGCTCTGCCGGACCCGTTCCGGGGCTTCGCCTCGGGGCCCCGTGCCGCCGGCTCTGCCCGGGGTTGTCCCGGGGTTTTGCTACCCGGCCCCGTGCCGCCGGGCTTCGTCCGGGTCTGTCCCGGGCCCCGCACCCGGTCCGGGCGCGGGGGTGGAGCGGCCCGCGGGCCTTGTGTTTCCGGCTCGCTCGGGTCGCGCCCGGCCCCGTCTCCGGCCCCGACCACGGGGCCCCCGCGCCCCGGACGGGGCCGCTCGGGTACCGGCAGTCAGTCCGAGATGGCAGGCTTGTGCTCGTGACCGAGATTGACGCAAAGATCGATGCCCTTGTTCCCGCCTGGCTCTACCTCCCCGACATCGCGGAGATGCTCGACATCGAAGTGACCAAGGTTCGCCAGCTGGTCAAGGAAGGTCAGCTGCTCGCGGTGCGCCGCGGCGAGAACCGCTCCCTCCAGGTCCCCGCGGCCTTCATCGACGGAGACAAGATCGTCAAGGGGCTGGTCGGCCTGCTGACCGTGCTCCGCGACGACCGCTTCACCGACGCGGAGATCCTGGAGTGGCTCTTCACCGCCGACGAGACCCTGCCCGGCACCCCCGTGCAGGCACTGAGCGAGAATCGCGGCACGGAGGTGAAGCGTCGCGCTCAGGCGCTCGCCATCTGACCCGACTCCGCCTCAAGCGCGGTGGGGGGGGGGGGAGAGGGATAATAATCCACCCTAAGGGCAGATGGAAAGAGCCCACAAGGGGGGGGCTGGGTGTCCGCGCCCTCCACGCAT
>NZ_JBHWMB010000149.1:4970-7856 GCF_042730015.1 Streptomyces sp. NPDC059957
GGGGGGGGGGGGGGGTGGGGGAGGGGGGGGGGGGGGTGGGGTGGGGGGGTTGCCGGTGGGACCGGCTTCTGCTGAGGGGGGGGGGGGGGGCCCCGGGCGGGGTCCCCCACACCGCGTACGTACGCACGACACACCACCCGGGGGTACCCATGTCCGCCATCGCCGCCCAGCTGTCCGATGCCCGGCTCTACCTGTGCACGGACGCCCGCAAGCGGCAGGGCGACCTCCCCGAGTTCCTGGACGCCGTCCTCGCCGGCGGGGTGGACATCGTCCAGCTCCGCGACAAGGGAATGGAGGCCGGCGAGGAGCTGGAGCACCTCCAGGTCTTCGCCGAAGCGGCCCGCCGCCACGGCAAGCTGCTCGCGGTCAACGACCGGGCCGACGTCGCGCACGCCATCGGCTCGGACGTGCTGCACCTCGGGCAGGGCGACATCCCGGTGCCCGCCGCCCGCGCCATCCTGGGCCAGGAGGTCCTCATCGGACGCTCCTGCCACTCGGAGGCGGAGGTGGACGCGGCCGTCGCCGAGCCCGGCGTGGACTACTTCTGCACCGGCCCCTGCTGGCCCACCCCCACCAAGCCCGGCCGGTTCGCCCCCGGACTCGGCCTCGTCCGGCACGCGGCCTCCCTCGCCCAGGACCGGCCGTGGTTCGCCATCGGCGGGATCGACGCGGGGAATCTGGACGAAGTGCTGGACGCCGGAGCCTCCCGCGTCGTGGTCGTACGGGCCCTCACCGAGGCCTCCGACCCGGGCGCCGCCGCCGCTGACCTCGCCAAGCGGGTCCGCGCCCGGCTCGGCTAGCAGGCCCCGGGCGGCTCCGGCCGCCCGCACCGCTCCCCGCCCGGCGTCTCATTTTCGCGTCCAATCCGTGGACAACGCTTCGATGGACACGGGACCGCGTCTAACCTCCCCGTATGGCCCTTGGTACCTCTTCCACCTGGTCGGACCGTGCACACACGGTCCGCGACCTCATCGCGTCCGGGCGCTCGTACTCCTTCGAGTTCTGGGCCCCCAAGACGGAGAAGGGCGAGCGCAACCTCTGGAACGCGCTGCGCCGGGTCGAGGCCGTGGCCCCGAGCTTCGTCTCCGTCACCTACGGGGCCGGCGGCTCCACCCGCGGCGGCACCGTCCGTGCCACCGAGCAGATCGCCGCGGACACCACGCTGACCCCGGTCGCGCACCTCACCGCCGTCGACCACTCGATCGCCGAGCTGCGCAACGTCATCGGGCAGTTCGCCGACGCGGGCATCCGCAACATGCTCGTCGTGCGCGGAGATCCGCCCGGCAACCCCATGGGCGAGTGGGTGGCGCACCCGGAGGGCGTGCACTACGCGGCCGACCTGGTCCGGCTGGTCAAGGAGTCCGGCGACTTCTGCGTCGGCGTCGCGGCCTTCCCCGAGATGCACCCGCGCTCCACGGACTGGGACACGGACATCCGGCACTTCGTGGACAAGTGCCGCGCGGGCGCCGACTATGCGATCACTCAAATGTTCTTCGATCCGGAGCACTACCTCCGGATGCGCGACAGCGTCGCGAAGGCCGGCTGCGAGACCCCGATCATCCCCGAGGTCATGCCTGTTGTGAACATCAAGCAGCTCGACCGGCTCCCGTCACTCAGCAACGCAGTCTTCCCCGCGGCTGTGAAAGAGCGCATGCTCGCGGTCAAGGAAGACGCGGCCGCTGTACGCTCCATTGGCATCGAGTTCGCCACGGAGTTCTGCGCGAGGCTGCTGTCCGAGGATGTCCCGGGGCTGCACTTCATCACGCTGAACAATTCCACGGCGACGCTCGAGATCTACGAGAACTTGGGCCTGCACCAGCGGGCCTGACCGGCCGGCCCCGTTCCCCGCGCGGGCGGCCGTACCGAGAGGGGCCCCGCATGGGAATGACGGTCCTCTACATCGCGTTCGGTTTCGTCGCGCTGTGGCTGCTTGCCGAGGTCCTGATGCAGTACAAGGCCCGGCTGCGCTGGCGCCTGCTCGCCTTCGCCGGGTTCGCCGGCGTGGTCGCGGGCGTCGTGCTGCCTTCGGTGCTCGTCATAGGGGCCGGCGCCGTCGCGTTCGCGATCGGCCAGACGCTGGTCACCCTCTCCTTCCGCAAGGGCTTCGTGTCCGGCTGGGCGCTGCGCCGCGGCAAGGCCCCCGAGCCCGAGCTCCCGCAGAGCCGGCGCCGCCGGGCCGGCGGCGCACCGCGCCCGGAGCCGGCCCTGGAGGTGACGGCCCTGGCGTACGGGCCCGACCCGGTCGAGGACGAGGACTCCGGCGAGGAGTCCGGTGCGTACACCGCGGGGCCCGTGCGCGAACAGGCCCAGGAGTACTACCCCGAGCAGTCGGCCGCCTCGTACGGGATGCCCGGCGAGACCAGCGCCTTCGCCTCCCCGTTCGTCCCGGCAGAGCAGGACGCCCACCAGTACGCGGCGTACTACGACCCGCAGACCCAGGGCGGCTACGACTACACCACCGGCTATCCGGCCCCCGGGGAGCAGCAGGTCTACGCCGCCTACTCGGACCCGTACATCGGCACCGGCGGAGCCGTCGCCCCGCAGCAGCCGTACGGCTACGCGGCCCCCTACGGCGGCTACGCCCCGGACCCCTACGCCCCGGACCCGTACGCGACCGGGCAGCAGGAGCAGTACTCCATGGACACCCCGCCCGGCGGGGTCTGGGTCCCGCAGCAGCGCGACGTGAACCAGCCCTACCCGGCGGAGGAGCCGCAGCAGCAGCCGTACCCGTATCCGTACCAGGGCACCACCGGCGAGTACGAGCAGTACCGCTACTAGGGGGTGTCTTGCCGATCAGGCCGGATCAGGGAGCGGCGTCTGGTGCCGTGCATCGCAAGGCGGAGGAGGGAGTCGACGCGGAGCGTCGGCGAGTGACGACAACGCGGC
>NZ_JBHWMB010000150.1:0-7714 GCF_042730015.1 Streptomyces sp. NPDC059957
GAGGCCGAAAAATCCAGCCCGTCCGGCGTTTGAGGACCGGGTCCGGGCGGAGCCCGGGGAACGGTGGAAGGGCGGGTAGGGGACAGCCCCGCAGGGCCCCGTTCAGCCGCGGCCCCGTAGGGGGATCCGGGACGCGGCCCGGGACAGGGTGGCGGAGAGGCGCTCCGTCAGCGCCGACCCGCGTGCCGAGGCCGCCCAGCCGAGCCGTGCCGCCGAACGCGGGAGGAACACCGCCCGCAGCCGCGCCGGACGGGACACGCCCGCGAGGAGACCGGCCCGGGCCAGCCCCACGTCGCGCGCCAGCTCCGCGTAAGGGGGCTCCGCACCCGGCGGGGCGTAGAGCTCCCGCTCCACCGCGCCCGCGACGCGGCGTACGGCATCGGCCGCCTCCGCGTCCAGCCGGCCCAGGGACACCACCCGGTCCGCCGCCCCCCGGGGGGACAGCGCCTCGTCCGGGGTGACCCCGACGTCCCACGCCGCGTCGCCCAGCTCCCGCCAGGCGGCCAGGACCTGCCCCGAGCCGAGCCGCCGCGCACGCAGCCGTCCGCGCCACAGGACCGGCAGGAGCGGCAGGGCGAGGAGCAGGATGCCGGCGGCCGTCCAGGCCAGGACGGTGCCCGCCGAGGGGCCGTCGTCTCCCGCGCCCGTGTTCCGCTGCGCCGCGGCCGGACCGCACTCGCCCAGCTTCTTCTGGTCCGCCGGGCAGTCGTCCGCCGTCGAGGGCCCGGCCGAAGGCCGCGCCGCACTCACGGACGGGGCCGCCGTCGGCGTGTTCGGCAGGGAGTCCTGCGTGGCGGGCCGGCTGTAGTCCGGCACCGTGATGCCCGACCGGGGCGTCGGCTCGAAGCGGGTCCAGCCCACGCCCTCGAAGTACAGCTCCGGCCAGGCGTGCGCGTCCCGCATCGAGACGTTGACGACGCCGTCGGACTGCTTCACCCCGGGCGTGAACCCGACCGCGACCCGCGCCGGGATCCCGAGCGTGCGCGCCATCGAGGCCATCGAGAAGGCGAAGTGGACGCAGAAGCCCTCCTTGTCCGTGAGGAACTTGGCGATGGCCTGCGAACCCGTACCCGAGGACACCTTCGTGTCGTAGCGGAACCCGCCGCTCACCGCGAAGTAGTCCTGGAGCTTGACCGCCGCCGAGTAGTCGTCCTTCGTACCGCGCGTCACCTCGCGGGCCGTCTGGACGACGACCGCCGGCAGGTTGTCCGGCACCTTCGTGTACTCGGTCGCGATCTCGGCGTTCGCCGCGGGCGCGCTGCGCAACTGCTCCGCCGTCGGATTCAGCAGCAGGCTGCGCACCGAGTACTGCACGCCCTGGGCGTTCTGGAACTTGTCCTTGCCGAGCTGGTCCCCGACGAGCGTCCGCCCGGCCGGCTCGAACCGCCACTTCCCGGCGATGTCCACCCCCGTCGCCGGATACGGCATCGGCAGGTAGCGCTGTGCGTACGTCTGCGCCGAGGAGATGAAGGTCTGCACCTCGGTCGCGCCGTTCAGCACGCTCTCGCTCACCCCCGGCGGATTCGGCATCCGCTTCGGGACGTCCGTCAGGGCCCGCCCCGAGGCCTCCCACTTGATGCCGTTGAACTCGTCCAGCGCCAGGATCCGCAGGTACTGCTCGCTGAGCTGCGGGCTGTCCGTGCGGTACCGCAGCACCACCCGGTTGTCCTGGGTGTTCAGGCTGCTCTGCAGGGAGACCAGCGGGTTGACCGCCTGGATCGAGGGGCCGAGGCCGTTGCCCTCGCCCTCGCCCGCGCCGCCGCCCGGGCCCAGCACTCCGGTGCCCATCGAGGGCAGTACCACCGGCACCGCCAGCGCCAGACCCAGCGCGACCGCGCCGATCCGCCGCCCGGTGCGCACCGGGGCGAGCGCCTGTCCGCCGCCGGAGTATCCGGCGGCCACCTTGCTGCGTGAGGACGGCGCGGCCGCGCCGAAGACCCGGCCCCACTGGGCGAGCCGGTCGCGGCCCTCGGACAGCAGGAGGAGGAGGTAGCCGGCACCGGCCAGCAGGAAGGAGATCCAGGAGGCGCCGCCGGAGCCGGTGGCCGCGCCCGACAGGCCCGCCGCCACCGAGTACAGCGCGAGCAGCGGCAGCCCGGCCGCGGCGGCCGTCCGTGCGGTCACCGCCAGCAGGTCGACCAGCAGCCCGATCAGCAGCACCCCGGACACCAGCAGCAGCCGGATCCCGTCCGTCAGCGGCGCCGGCATCGAGAACTCGTTCACGTCCTGCACGCCCTGGCCGAACAGCGCGCCGAAGTCCGTCACGAGATAGTCCAGCAGCCCGTCGCCCGCGGCGGACTGAGCCTTCCCGCCGAACAGCAGCACCAGCGCCAGCAGGGACACCAGGATCTGCGCCGCCACGGTCAGCGTCCGGGCCAGCGGCACCCGCCGCGCGCCCGCGCCCACCGCGCTCTGCAGCGCCAGCAGCAGGGCCGCCTGCGGCAGCCAGCCGCCCGATTCCACCAGCGGGTTCAGCGACCAGGCGGTGAACAGCGTCGCCAGAGCCGCGAAGACCGTCAGTCTCGCCCGCCCGCTCATCCCCAGCCCCCCGCCGAACCCGAACCGCCCGCCGTGCCGATCGGCGCGTTGCCCGCCTGTCGCCACAGTTCCCCGAAGGCCACCCCGGGCGGGGCGGCCAGCGCCGTCCAGCCCGCGTCGCGCAGCCCGACCAGGCGCTCCTCCAGCGGAGGCAGCCCCTGGGACATCACCGAAGCCGGCCCCGGCGGACGCCCGGACCAGTCCGCGGAATCCAGTACGAAGGCCACGGCGCCTCCGCCGCGGCGGCACATCCTGGCCGCCAGTCCCGTCTGTACGTCGTCCAGGTCTCCGAAGAAGGCGATGAGGAGCCCGTCCCCGCCCGCTCCGCCCAGGCCGCTGCCGGCGCCGTTGCTCCGTACCGCGTCGCAGGCCCGCGAGAGGCCCGCGCCGTCGGAGTGGCCGACCACCGCGAGGGTGTCCATCAGCAGTCCCGCCGCCTCCGCGGACTCCTGCCCGCCGGAGGTGAAGCCGCCGCCCTCGCGGGGCACGCAGTCCCCTGTGTCGGTCAGCAGCCGCACGGAGAAGCCCTGCTCCAGCAGGTGCGCCAGGACCGACGCGGCGGCGGAGACGGCCCACTCGAAGGCCGAGTCGGGGCCGGCGCCCTCGTAGGCGAGGCGCCGCGTGTCCAGTACGACGGTGGCCCGGCTGCGCTGCGGCTGCTCCTCGCGGCGCACCATCAGCTCGCCGTAGCGGGCGGTGGAGCGCCAGTGCACGCGGCGCAGGTCGTCGCCGCGCCGGTAGCCGCGCGGGATCACGTCGTCCTCGCCCGCCAGGGCCAGCGAGCGGCGGCTGCCGTCCCCGTAGCCGGAGGACTCGCCGGTGAAGCGGACCGGGGGCAGCGCCTCGGTGCGCGGGATGACGGTGAGGGTGTCGTACGCGGAGAAGGAGCGGGTCAGCTCGACCAGCCCGAAGGGGTCGGTGAGGCGCAGCTGGAGCGGGCCCAGCGGGTAGCGGCCGCGCAGATCGGAGCGGACCCGGTAGGACACCTCGCGGCGGCCGCCCGGCTCCACCCGGTCCAGGACGAAGCGCGGCCGGGGCCCCAGCACGTACGGCACCCGGTCCTGGAGCATCAGCAGCCCGGTCGGCATCCGGGAGGTGTTGTCGAGCCGCAGCTGCACCCGGGCCTCGGAGCCGGCGGGCACCCGCATCGGGGTCAGCCGGCGGGTGCCGGAGACCCGGTGGCGGGTGCGGTGCAGGGCCAGGACGCAGAGCAGCGGCAGCACGGCGAGCAGCAGTCCGACCCGGAGCAGCTCGGACTGCCCGAGGACGTACGCGCACAGCCCGGCGGCGATCCCGGCGGCCAGGAAGGACCGGCCGCGGGTGGTCAGCCCGGACAGCGACGCGCGCAGCCCGCCACCGTCCTGCGGACCCCGGCCGCCCGCGCCGTGCGGGGCGCCGGCGCTCATCAGAAGCCCCGGATGCCCGCGCCGGGCGGGATCTCGCCGCGCGAGGGCGCGGCGGGTACGGGGGTGCGCTGGAGGATGTCGGCGACGACCTGCTCGGCGGTGCGCCGGCTCAGCTGGGCCTGCGCGGTGGGCAGCAGCCGGTGCGCGAGCACCGGTCCGGCCAGGGCCTGGACGTCGTCGGGCAGGACGTAGTCGCGACCGGCCAGGGCGGCGGAGGCCTTCACGGCCCGCAGCAGGTGCAGGGTGGCGCGGGGCGAGGCGCCCAGGCGCAGGTCCGGGTGGCTGCGGGTGGCGGAGACCAGGTCGACGACGTAGCGCCGGACGGGCGCGGCCACGTACACCTCGCGGACGGCTTCGATGAGCTTGCCGATGTCGTGGGCGTGCGCGACGGCCGTCAGATCGTCGAGCGGGGAGAGCCCGCCGTGCACGTCGAGCATCCGGAGTTCTGCCTCGGGGCTGGGATAGCCCACCGAGACCCGGGCCATGAAGCGGTCGCGCTGGGCTTCGGGGAGGGGATAGGTGCCCTCCATCTCCACCGGGTTCTGGGTGGCGACCACCATGAAGGGGCTCGGCAGCACGTAGGTGGTGCCGTCGATGGTGACCTGGCGCTCCTCCATCGACTCCAGCAGCGCGGACTGGGTCTTGGGGGAGGCGCGGTTGATCTCGTCGCCGATGACGATCTGCGCGAAGATCGCACCGGGCTTGAACTCGAACTCCCGGCGTTGCTGGTCGTAGATGCTGACGCCCGTGATGTCGGAGGGCAGCAGGTCCGGAGTGAACTGGATCCGCTGGACCGAGCAGTCGATGGACTTGGCGAGCGCCTTGGCCAGCATCGTCTTGCCGACGCCGGGAACGTCCTCGATCAGCAGGTGGCCTTCGGCGAGCAGGACGGTCAGCGCGAGGCGGACCACTTCCGGCTTGCCCTCGATCACGCTTTCGATCGACTCCCGCACCTGCTGCGCCGTGCTGGTCAGATCCGCGAGGCTCGCTCGGTCGTCATACGTGGTCACCTGGTTCTCCTCGACCCTTTCCCAGGGCCGGCGCCCCATGGCGCATGACCGGCCCACCCCGAAACACCTCAGAAACCGCGAGCTATCAACAACGCGGACACCGGCCCGGAAGTGTTTCCGGGTGACGTCTCCCCGCATTCTTGACGGCGCTTGGCCCTGGTGTCACTCAAGAGGTGGGATCGATCTCCCGCAGGAGCCCGGTGTGCACGTCGAAGACGAAGCCTCGCACATCGTCCTTGTGGGGCAGGAAGGGGTTCGTACGGACCCGCTGCATGGACTGGCGGACGTCCTGGTCCACGTCGCGGAAGGCCTCGACGGCCCAGGCGGGGCGCTGGCCGACCTCGTCCTCCAGTTCGTGCCGGAAGTCCTCGGTCAGGCTTTCGAGGCCGCATCCGGTGTGGTGGATGAGTATCACCGTGCGGGTGCCGAGCGCCCGCTGGCTGATGGTGAGGGAGCGGATGGTGTCGTCGGTGACCACCCCGCCGGCGTTGCGGATCGTGTGACAGTCGCCCAGCTCCAGGCCGAGGGCGGCGTGCAGGTCGAGGCGGGCGTCCATACAGGCCACGACGGCCACCTGGAGGACCGGGCGGGCGTCCATGCCGGGGTCGGTGAACTTCGAGGCGTACGCGCGGTTCGATTCCACGAGCCGGTCGGTGACGGTGTGCCCCTCGGCGACCTGGGGCGCGGACTCGGTGGGCAGGGATGCGGAAGTCGTCATGGATACGACGTTAGTGGTCACAGGGCGTCTGAGCATTGAGTGAGGGTGGACAAAGAAGGCCACCCGGTCCTGTTGTGAGCTAACCCACAGGGGTGAGGGGCACGCGGCCGTCCGGGTGATTCACGGCATTTGCCGCTTCGGTCGCAGCGGGGCGCACGGCGCGCGGGGCGGTTCGTTGACCGCGGCGACCGTTGCACTAAAGTGACGCGAACCGGCCGGAGCCCGGCCCTGACCGGCCGCCCGGCCCTTTGGTAAGACTCCGCGTGCGCGGCGCGGCGTATGCCTGCCGCGCCGTTATCTGAGAGGGCGCTTTGACTAGCGAGTCCCGACACGTCCCGGTGATGCTCCAGCGGTGCCTGGACCTGTTGGCCCCGGCACTGGAGAGGCCCGGGGCCGTCGTCGTCGACTGCACCCTCGGCCTCGGCGGGCACAGCGAGGCCCTGCTCACCCGGTTCCCCGAGGCCCACCTGATCGGCCTGGACCGCGACAAGGAAGCCCTGCGCCTCTCCGGGGAGCGCCTCGCGCCCTTCGGCGACCGGGTCACCCTCGTCCACGCCATCTACGCCGACCTGGCCGAGGTACTGGACGGTCTGCGCATCCCCACCGTGCAGGGCATCCTCTTCGACCTCGGCGTTTCCTCCATGCAGCTGGACGAGGCCGACCGCGGCTTCGCCTACGCGCAGGACGCCCCGCTCGACATGCGGATGGACCAGACGACGGGCATCAGCGCGGCCGAGGTCCTCAACACCTACGCCCCCGGCGAGCTGGTCCGGATCCTGCGCCAGTACGGCGAGGAGAAGCAGGCCAAGCGGATCGTGTCCGCGGTGGTGCGCGAACGGGACAAGGATCCCTTCACCAACAGCGCCCGCCTCGTCGAGCTGATCCGCGACTCCCTGCCCCAGGCGGCGAAGCGGACCGGCGGCAACCCGGCCAAGCGCACCTTCCAGGCCCTGCGCATCGAGGTCAACGGCGAGCTGTCCGGGCTGGAGCAGGCCATCCCCGCGGCCGTGGACCGGATCGCGGTCGGCGGCCGGATCGTGGTGCTCTCGTACCAGTCGCTGGAGGACCGCCTCGTCAAGCAGGTCTTCGCAGCCGGCGCGACCTCGACGGCCCCGCCCGGGCTGCCGGTCGTACCGGAGAAGTACCAGCCGAAGCTGAAGCTCCTGACGCGCGGCGCCGAGCTGCCGACGGAGGAGGAGATCGCGGAGAACCGGCGTGCGGCGCCGGCCCGCTGCCGCGGGGTGGAGCGCATCCGGGAGGCGCGGCTGTGAAACGCCTGGGGCGGGTGCTGGGGGGACCGGTCGCCGGACAGGCGGCCCGGACCCCGTTCGTCCTGCTGGTCGTCGCGCTGCTCGGCGGCGGGCTGATCAGCCTGCTGCTGCTGAATTCGGCGCTGAACGAGGGCTCCTTCCAGCTGAGCAAGCTGAAGAAGGAGACCACCGCGCTCACGGACGAGGAACAGGCGCTGCAGCGGGACGTGGACGGCTACTCGGCGCCCGACGCGTTGCAGCGGCGGGCGCACGAGCTGGGTCTGGTGCCCGGTGGCAGCCCGGTCTTCATCGGTCCCGACGGCAAGGTCGCCGGGACCGCTTCGCCGGCCGCCGAGCCGCCGCCCCCCTCGCCGCCGGCGTCCGCGCCGCCCCTCTCGGCGTCCCCGGCCGCAGCCGTGCCGAGCCCGGCCGGCTCCCCGGCTCCGGCCTCCCCGTCCCCCTCGGGCGCGGCCGCTCCGGCTCCCTCCACCGCGCCGTCGGGCGGCGCCCCCCAGCCCTCCCAGACCCCTGGACGGTGACGTCGTGACGCGTACCCCTGCGGGGCCGGTCCCCTACCCGCCCTTCCACCGTTCCCCGGGCCTGCCCGGACCCGGTCCTCAAGCGCCGGACGGGCTGAGGGTGTCCCCGGGGCCCCGCCCCGGACCCGTTGCCACGTGCCGCGCCGTTGCCGGGGACCAGCCCCCGGGCCCCCGCGCCTCAAACGCCGGCGGGGCTGGATCTGCAGGCCCCGCCGCGTTCACGTGCAGGCCGAGGCCGGCCGAAATCCAGCCC
>NZ_JBHWMB010000151.1:0-7519 GCF_042730015.1 Streptomyces sp. NPDC059957
GGGACCACGGCGCGGTACCAGACCAGCAGGACGGCGACCACCGCGTGGGCGAGGGCCCAGAACCAGGCGACGAGGGCCAGGTCGGGCCCGGCGAGCTGGTGCCCGAAGGCGAGGGCGGCGGCGAGGTACACCAGGAGGTGGACCCCGCGCCAGGTTTCGTGGCTGACCCGGCGGCGTACGCAGCGGGCGGAGGTGACGCCGACGGCGACCAGAAGGGCGGTCCCGGCCGCCGCGGCGGCCAGAGCCGGATATCCGAGCAGCTCCCGAACCGCCGAGAGCACGTCGACCCCCTCGTGCACGGCGTAGCCGCAGAGCGCGAAGGCCGTGTGCCCGAAACAGAGCAGCAGGACGTGGCGGCCGCCCAGCGCGTGCCAGCGGGCGAGCCGGGCCGCACCCACCCCGTGTTCGACGGCGGGGACCCGGGCCATGAGGAAGAGCAGGACGAGCACCCCGTACCCGGCGAGCAGGCCGGACAGGTGCGCGGCGGTGGCGAACAGCGCGTCGAGCCGGGCCGAGGGCCGCACCTGCGCGGCCCACAGCAGGGCCACGGTCCCCGCCCCGCAGAGCATCCCGCCCTTGACCCGAACCACCATGTCTCGCTCTCGCATACGGCCACGCTACGGGCGGTCCGGTGGGCTCCCCGGCCCTCCCGGTGATCCTTAAGGCGGCCTTGAGGAAGGCCTCACGGACGCTTAACCCGCCCGCTGAGGTCGGCGTTCCGTCGGGGAAACAGAGGCGATGTCGTGGGGAAACAGCAGCCGCGCACTCTCGTGTCATGACCTCGGAACAGCAACGCGTGGTGGTGATCGGCGGCGGCCTCGCCGGCCTGCGGCTCGCCGCCCGGCTGGGCGGGGACGTCCGCGTCCTCGGCGAGGAGGAGCACGTCCCGTACAACCGGGTCCTCCTCGCGGAGGTCTTGGCCGGCCGGTACGCGCCGGAGGTGACGGCCCTCCCGGCCCCCGGCCCGGCGCTGCGCCGGGGCGTGCGGGCGGTACGGATCGACCGGGCGGAGCAGGTGGTGCACTGCGACGACGGCACGGTCGAGCGGTACGGCACCCTCGTCCTGGCCACCGGGTCGAACCCGGTCCTCCCTCCCCTGCGCGGCCTGTTCGAACCCGAAGGCCGGGAGCTTCCCGCCGGGGTCCACGCGTTCCGCACCATGGACGACTGCCTGGCTCTGTCGGCGGCCGTACGTCCCGGCGTGCGCGCGGTGGTGATCGGCGGCGGCCTCCTCGGCGTCTCTGCGGCCCGCGCCCTGGCCGAACGGGGCGCCCAAGTGGTCCTCGCCCAGCAGGGCGAGCGCCTGATGGAACGCCAACTGGACGCGGAGGCCTCGGCCCTCCTGCACGCGCACCTGACCGACATGGGCGTGGAGATCCACACGGAATGCCGCGTCCGCGGCCTGACAACGGCCTCCGCGGCCCCGCTGCCGGTGCTCCGTCCCGGAACCACCCCCGGCCAGGAGCCCCGCCGGGTGACCGGCGTGGACCTGGCCGTCGGCTACCGCCTGGACGCCGACATCGTGGTCCTCGCCTGCGGAGTCCGCCCCCGCACCGGCCTCGCCCAGGCCGCCGGCCTCGACGTCCGCAAGGGCATCCTCGTCGACGACGAGCTCCGCACCAGCGACCCCCGCATCCACGCCCTCGGCGACTGCGCCGAGCACGCGGGCCGGGTGTACGGCCTGGCCGGCCCGGCCCTGGAACAGGCGGACGCCCTCGCCGGAGTCCTGCTCGGAACCGGCAGGGGGCTTGACCAGGACCCCGCCTACAACGGGACCCGCGCCCTGACCCGCCTCACCCTCACCGCCGGCGGCGACCGGCCCCTCGACCTCGCCGCCTTCGGCGAGACCACCCCGCTCCCCGGCGACGACGTGGTCCGGCTCACCGACGCCACCCGCCGCACCTACCGCAAGGTCGTCGTCCGCGGCGACCGCCTGGTCGGCGGGGTCCTGCTCGGCGAACTCTCCAGTGTGGGCGCCCTCGCCCGCAGCTGGGAGGACGGCGCCCCCCTCACCGACAAACACGGTCTGACCGACCTGCACCACCTGCTCACCGACGACGGAGGCTCCTGATCATGGCCGCAGCCACGCCCACGCCCGCCCCGGGCACCGCCCAGGCCACCACCCAGGCCCCCGGAACCCGCCCCTCCCTCGTGCTCATCGGCCACGGCATGGTCGGCCAGCGCTACCTGGAGGCGCTCGCCGAACTCGGCGCCACCGCCACGCACCGCATCACCGTGCTCTGCGAGGAGCCCCGCCCCGCCTACGACCGGGTGCACCTGACCTCGTACTTCTCCGGCAGCACCCCCGAGGACCTCTCCCTCACCCCCGCCTCCTTCATGGAGGAGCACGGGATCGCCCTGCACCTCGACGACCCCGCCGAGACGATCGACCGCGAAGCCCGCACCGTCACCTCCCGCACGGGGCAGGTGTTCCCGTACGACGTGCTCGTGCTCGCGACCGGCAGCTACCCCTTCGTGCCGCCCGTCCCCGGCAAGGACGCCCCGGGCTGTTTCGTCTACCGCACCATCGAGGACCTCCTCGCGATCGAGGAGTACGCCAAGACCCGGACCACCGGCGCCGTGGTCGGCGGCGGCCTGCTCGGGCTGGAGGCCGCCGGCGCGCTCAAGGGCCTCGGACTGGCCACCCGCGTCGTGGAGTTCGCGCCCCGCCTGATGCCCGTCCAGGTGGACGAGGGCGGCGGTGCGGCCCTGCTGCGCACCATCGAGAACATGGGGCTCACCGTCCACACGGGTGTCGGCACGCAGGAGGTCCTCACCGGTGAGGACGGCGCGGTCAGCGGCATGAAGCTGTCCGACGGCTCCAGTGTCGACACCGACCTGGTCGTCTTCTCCGCAGGTGTCCGCCCCCGCGACCAGCTCGCCCGCGAGAGCGGCCTGGCCGTCGGCGAACGCGGCGGCATCTCCGTCGACGCCCGCTGCCGCACCTCCGACCCGCACGTCTACGCCATCGGCGAGTGCGCGCTGGCCTCCGACGGCCGCGTGTACGGGCTCGTCGCCCCCGGCTACGAGATGGCGGAGACGGCCGCGGCCGATCTGCTGGGCCGCGAGAAGGAGTTCACCGGCGCCGACCTCTCCACCAAGCTCAAGCTCCTCGGCGTGGACGTTGCCTCCTTCGGCGACGCCCACGGCGCCACCGCCGGCAGCCTCGACGTCGTCTACTCCGACTCCCGCTCCGGCGTCTACAAGAAGGTGGTCGTCTCCGCCGAAGGCGTCCTGCTCGGCGGCGTCCTGGTCGGCGACGCCGACTCCTACGGCCTGCTGCGCCCGCTCACCGGCTCCGTACCGCCCGTCACCCCCGAGCAGCTGGTGCTGCCCGCCGGCGTCGGCGCACCCGTCGCGCTCGGCCCGTCCTCGCTCCCCGACGGCGCGGTGATCTGCTCCTGCCACAACGTCACCAAGAAGGCCATCACCGCCCACAGCACCGTCCCCGAGGTCAAGAAGTGCACGAAGGCGGGCACCGGGTGCGGGAGCTGCCTCAAGGTGATCGGCCAGCTGATGCCGCCCGCCGCCGACAAGGGGCTCTGCGGCTGCTTCCCCTTCACCCGCGCCGAGCTCTACGAGATCGTCCGCACCCTGCGCGTGACCTCGTACGGGCAGCTCCTCGACAGCCACGGCCGCGAGGAGGCGCGCGGCGGCGACGGCTGTGAGGTCTGCAAGCCCACCGTCGGCTCCATCATCGCCTCGCTCGCCCCCACCCTCGGCGCGAGCGGCTACGTCCTGGACGGGGAACAGGCCGCCCTCCAGGACACCAACGACCACTTCCTCGCCAACATGCAGCGCAACGGCTCGTACTCGGTCGTCCCGCGCATCCCCGGCGGCGAGATCACCCCCGACAAGCTGATCGTGATCGGCGAGGTGGCCCGCGACTTCGGCCTCTACACGAAGATCACCGGCGGGCAGCGCATCGACCTCTTCGGCGCCGCCCTGGACGACCTCCCCCGCATCTGGGCCCGGCTCGTCGAGGCCGGATTCGAGTCCGGGCACGCGTACGGCAAGGCCCTGCGGACGGTGAAGTCCTGCGTGGGCCAGACCTGGTGCCGCTACGGGGTCCAGGACTCCGTACGGATGGCCATCGACCTGGAGCTGCGCTACCGCGGCCTGCGCGCCCCGCACAAGCTCAAGTCGGCGGTCTCCGGCTGCGCCCGCGAGTGCGCGGAGGCGCAGAGCAAGGACTTCGGGATCATCGCGACGGCGAGCGGCTGGAACCTCTACGTCGGCGGCAACGGCGGGGCCACCCCCCGTCACGCCGACCTCCTCGCCCAGGACCTGTCGGACGCCGAACTGGTCCGGCTCATCGACCGGTTCCTGATGTTCTACATCCGCACCGCCGACCGGCTGGAGCGGACCTCCACCTGGCTGGACCGGCTGGAGGGCGGCCTGGAGCACCTGCGGGACGTGATCGTGCGCGATTCGCTCGGGCTGTGCGCGGAGCTGGAGTCGCTGATGGCCGACCACGTGGCGCACTACCGCGACGAATGGGCCGAGACCCTGGACGACCCGGAGCGGCTGCGCCGGTTCGTGTCCTTCGTCAACGCCCCCGGCGCCCCCGACCCGAGCGTGAAGTTCGTCCCCGAACGCGGTCAGGTCAAGCCCGACCTGGCCGTCCTGACCCTGGAGCCCCTGGGAGGCACCCGATGACCGTGGAACTGCAGGTGGCGGAGGGATGGCTCACCGTGTGCGAGCTGTCGGCGCTGATCCCCGGGCGCGGGGTGGCGGCACTGCTGCCGGACGGGAGCCAGGCCGCCGTGTTCGTCGACCGCGCGGGACGCCCGTACGCGATCGGCAACCGGGACCCCTTCACCGGGGCGCAGGTGCTCTCGCGCGGGCTCGTCGGCTCGGCCGCGGGACGGCTCTTCGTGGCCTCGCCGCTGCTCAAGCAGCGCTTCGACCTGGAGTCGGGGCACTGCCTGGACGACGAGGAGGTGGCGGTCCGGACGTACCCGGTGCGGACCGCCGCGACCTCCGTCTGAGGCTCAGCCCGGGCTCAGCCCTCGACCATCGAGGGGTCCATCCACATGATCTCCCAGGTGTGACCGGAGAGGTCGTCGAAGGCGCGGCCGTACATGACCCCGTGGTCCTGTGCGGGACGCGGCTCGGTGGCGCCCGCCGCAAGGGCCCCGTCGACGAGCTCGTCGACGGCGTCGCGGCTCTCGGCGCTCAGACACAGCAGCACTTCGGAGGTCTTGGTCGCGTCCGCGATGTCCTTGTGGGTGAAGTCCTTGTACCGGGCCTCGGCCAGGAACATGGCCACGATCGAGTCGGTGATGGGCATCGAGGCGCAGTTCTCGTCGGTGAACTGGGCGTTGAAGGTGTAACCGAGCTTGCCCCAGAAGGTCTTGGTGGCCTCCAGGTCCTTGACCGGCAGGTTGACGAAGATCATGGTGGAGGACATCGCGGTCTCGTTTCTCTCGTGTGTGCGTTGCTTTCGAGAGGTAGACCGGGGAGTCCCGCGAAACTCATCGCCCCCGCGTGAAGTTTTTCGATGTTCCGAAAAACTGCAGGTCAGATGGATGATGAGCGCAGCTGCAGGGCCGCCAGCGGTACGAAGCCCAGCCCGTCGGCGCTCTCCAGGGAGGCGTCGGCGCCGGCAAGTCGCTTGTGCAGGGTCAGCGCGATCCGCTCGCCCTGGGCCTTGGCCCGCTCCGCGTTCGGCCCCCGGTGCAGTCCGTCGATCGTGG
Source organism: Streptomyces sp. NPDC059957 (assembly GCF_042730015.1). Taxonomy (NCBI): domain Bacteria; kingdom Bacillati; phylum Actinomycetota; class Actinomycetes; order Kitasatosporales; family Streptomycetaceae; genus Streptomyces; species Streptomyces sp. NPDC059957. The sequence continues at coordinate 5,700 of NZ_JBHWMB010000151.1, forward strand.
CCCGCCACAGCTGCACCCAGCGGCCGAAGTCCTCGGCGGTCATCTCGCGGGCCGACTGGAGGGCCGCGTGCGGGGCGAAGGCGTTCCGCCGGTAGTCGGCGCTGCGGAAGAGGGACCGCTCCCAGAAGTCGGTGATCCTGGGCAGGTGCACGTCGAGGTCGGTACCGGCGATCTCGGTGAAGAAGGGCCCGATCCGCGGGTCGGCGAAGGCCGCCGTGTAGAAGCGGCGCAGCACGACGTCGAGGTCGGCGCGGCCGGTGATGTCGGCGTCGGCGGCATTGCGGTTCATCACTCCACCATCCTCCCGCACCGGCCCCCTCCCCAGGGCAGAAAGTCCTGCATTACCCCCTCGCGGACGGCTTCGACGCCGCTTCGGGGCCCCTCCGCTCCCTCCCCGCTTCCAGAAAATCCCTCCGGGAGGATTGACCTCGTGCCGGTCGCTCCCGCGTCATATGGAATTGACGTCACGTCAACTCGACGGTTCTAAGTTCCTCGACGCAGCGCGACTCCCCGCCCGACCGGGCGCGGAGCCTCTCCTCCCACAGGAGTGACCGTGGAACGTCGTACCTTCCTTCGCGGGGCCGTCATCGGCTCCTCCGCCGCGGCCTTCGGCGGAACGCTGATGCACGGCGCGGCCTACGCGGCCCCCGCCCAGCCCGGCGCCGGACCCTACGGGGCGCTCGGCGCCGCCGACGCCAACGGCATCATGCTGCCCGCCGGTTTCAGCAGCCGGGTGATAGCCCGGTCCGGCCAGACGGTCCCCGGTACCTCGTACACCTGGCACAGCGCCCCCGACGGCGGCGCCTGTTTCGTGGACGGCACGGGCTGGATCTACGTGTCGAACTCGGAGATCAACCCCTCCGGCGGTGCGAGCGCGGTGAAGTTCAACTCCTCGGGCACCGTCACCGGCGCCTACCGCATCCTCTCCAACACCCGGCAGAACTGCGCGGGCGGCAAGACCCCCTGGAACACCTGGCTGTCCTGCGAGGAGGTCGATCGCGGCTTCGTCTACGAGACCGACCCCTACGGCGTGAACGCGTCCGTACAGCGCCCCGCGATGGGCCGCTTCAAGCACGAGGCCGCCGCCGCCGACCCGGTGCGCCAGGTCATCTACCTGACCGAGGACGAGAGCAGCGGCTGCTTCTACCGCTTCATCCCCACCACCTGGGGCAACCTCTCCTCCGGCACCCTGCAGGTCCTCAAGGCCGGCACCGCCACCTCGGGCTCGTTCACCTGGGCCAACGTCCCCGACCCGGACGGCTCGCCGACCAGCACGCGCACCCAGGTCTCGGGCTCGAAGAAGTTCAACGGCGGCGAGGGCTGCCACTACGCCAACGACACGGTCTGGTTCACCACCAAGGGCGACAACCGCGTCTGGCAGCTCAACCTCGCGAACAGCACCTACGAGCTCGCCTACGACGACTCCCTGGTCTCCGGCGGCGGCGCCCCCCTGACGGGCGTCGACAACGTCACGGGCTCCTCGTACGGCGACCTGTACGTGGCCGAGGACGGCGGCAACCTGGAGATCTGCGTCATCACCCCGGACGACGTCGTCGCCCCCTTCCTGCGGGTCACCGGCCAGTCCTCCTCGGAGATCTGCGGCCCGGCCTTCTCCCCCGCCGGCAACCGCCTCTACTTCAGCAGCCAGCGCGGCACGAGCGGCAGCTCCACGGGCGGCATCACGTACGAGGTCACGGGCCCCTTCCGCGTCTGACCCCGTCCCGCCCTCCAGCCCCGGCGGGGCCGAAACCAGCCCCGCCGGCGTCTGAGGCGCGGGGCCCGGGGGCGGAGCCCCAGGACACGGCGCCACAGGTCACCAC
>NZ_JBHWMB010000152.1:0-7172 GCF_042730015.1 Streptomyces sp. NPDC059957
ACTCAGCGAGGACAAGTATTCGTCTCTCGCCCCTCCCTCCCCCCTCCTCCCCCCCCCCCCGCCCTCCCCCCCCCCCTACCCCCCCCCCCCCGAGGTGACGAGGAACGGAGCCGGGCCGTCAGTAGCCGAGCTCCCGCTTGAGTTCGGCCTTGTCCATGGAGGAACGGCCGTGCAGATCGCGCCGCTTGGCCTCCGCGTAGAGCTGGTCGTACGTCGGCCCCTGCGCGCCCCGGTGCGAGCGCAGCCCGCCGCGCCTGCCCGAGGAGATGTCCTCGAGGGAACTCTTGCTCGCCGTCTCGGACTCCCCGGCACGGGCCCGCTCCTTGTTGACGGTCCGCGCGGCGATCTCCTTCGCCCGCTCGGCGCTCTCACCGCGCCGCTCGACGCTCTCCTTGATGTGCTCGTACTGGCGTTCCCGCTTGGGGCTGGAACCACGAGGCATGATCACTCCTCGGTCCGGGGGCATGGCCTACGGGTCGCCTACCCGGGGCCGCCCACCGCATTCGCGCCGGACTCCCGCCTCTCGGGGCAGTCAAAATTGCAGACAATTCGGTACGTATTGCAGGCGGCCGTCCCCTGGCGCATGGTGGCAGCAGTACCCCCTCAGGAAGGAAGAACTCGTCATGGGCAAGGCAAAGGGCAAGGCGAAGCAGGCCAAGGGGAAGCTCAAGGAGAACCTCGGCAGCGCCATGGACGACAAGCGCATGCAGGCGGAGGGAAGCACCGAGCGGATGGCCGGCAAGGCCGAGGAAATGACCTCCGATGCCGCGGACAAGATGAAGAAGGCCAAGGGACAGCGCTGAGGATGACGCGAGAGCACGGCACGCACGACCCCGCCGGACCGCCTCCCCCTGCCGGGGAGGCGGTCGTGGTCCGCCTGTCGGGCGAGATGGACCTCAGCCGGGTCGGCGAGGTGCGCGCCCTGCTGCTCGAAGCGGCGACCCGCGCGGGCGGCCGCGCCGACATCGTCGTCGACCTCAGCGGTCTGACCTTCTGCGATTCCGCCGGACTGAACCTGCTGCTCCGGGCCCGCCTGCAGGCCGTGGAGTCCGGCCGCACACTGCGCCTGGCCGCACCGAACGCCCAGATGCTGCGGCTGCTGGAGATCACCGGCGCCCTCTCCCTCTTCCCCGTCGACACCGTCCCGCCCGGGTTTGGCGGCCCCTGACGGGGTAGGCGCGAGACGTATCCGGTGTCGGGACACGAACCACTGGAGGAAGGGGCACGCGATGCCCTCGACGGACGAGGACCCAGACCGCCTCGCGGTCCACGTGCGACCCCTCGACGGGGCCACCGTCCTGACCTTGGCAGGAGAGCTCGACCACGAAACCGCGGAGCCCCTGCGCTCGGCCCTCGAAGCAGCCCGGGAAAGCGGCGGGCCACGCCTGCTGGTCGATGTCAGCGGGCTGGAGTTCTGTGATTCCACGGGATTGAACGTGTTGCTGCACAACCGGCTCGCGGCCCGGGAATCCGGCGGCAGCCTCGAACTGATCGGTCTGCACCGGCCGGTCGCACGCATGTTCCACGTCACCGGCGCCGACGGTCTCTTCCCTCAGCACCCCGATGTGGACGCGGCTCTGGCGAGTCACCCACGCACGTAGCGGAGGAGCACGGATGAGTGAGCGCCGGTCACCGGAGCGGACCCGGCGCCTGCTGTTGCACGGCACCACGGATGTCGTCGGCCGGTGCCGCGACTTCACCCGCCGGGCCCTCACCGACTGGCAGTGGCTGCCGGAAGCCGGCAGCGGGAGCGCCGGCGACGAGGAGACCGCCGAATCCGCGGACGACGTACTGCTCCTGGTGTCCGAAGTGGTGGCCAACGCCTGCATGCACGCGGGCGGGCCGAATTCACTGCTGTTGCACCTCACCGCCGAGCGGTTGCGCATCGAGGTCACGGACGCCAGTCCGGTCGTACCGGTCTACCGGTTCCCGGCGGATCCGGCCCGTCCCGGAGGCCACGGGCTGCTCATCGTGAAGCGGCTGGCCCGCGCGTGGGGGGCGGATCCGGTCGACGGCGGAAAGTGCGTGTGGGTGGAGGTCGCCACTCCACCGCCCCTGCGGGAGAGCGGGGAAACCCCCTCCCGGCAGCCGGGCCGGTCGCCCCGCACGGCTTGAACGCGTCCTAGGCCCCCCGCTCGCACTTGGCTTGTGCCTCGTTCTCGGCGCCACCCTCGCGCTCGTCCTCGTCCTCGTCCTCCAGCATCCCGGTCCGCAGCCGGGCCATGATGCGGCTCAGCAGTCGCGAGACGTGCATCTGGGAGAGGCCCAGCCGATCGCCGATCTCCGACTGGTTCAGCTCTTGGCCGAAGCGCAGCGAGAGGATCAGCCGGTCGCGGTCACTGAGCGTGGCGAGCAGCGGCTTCAGCGTCTCCAGGCATTCGATGCGGTCGTACGCCGCCTCCTCCTCCCCCAGCGGCCACCCCCGGGAGCCGCCGTCCGCCTCGGGTCCCACCGGGGCGTCCAGGGATCCCGCCAGGTAGCCGTTGGCCGCCCGGCGGCCCTCGTCCAGCGCCTCCGTGGTGATGCCGAGGTGCTGCGCCAGCTCCAGGTCGGTCGGGTGGCGTCCCAGCCGCTGTTCGAGCGCGTCGTGCGTCTTGGCGATGTCGAGGCGGAGTTCCTGGAGGCGCCGCGGGACCTTCACGGACCAGCTGGTGTCGCGGAAGAACCGCTTCATCTCGCCGGTGATCGTGGGAATGGCGAACGTCGTGAACTCGACCCCCCGCTCGACGTCGTACCGGTTGATGGCCTTGATCAGGCCCACCGTGCCGACCTGGACGATGTCCTCCATCGGCTCGGAGCGGTTGCGGAACCGGCGTGCCGCGTACTTCACCAGGCTGAGGTTGAGCTCGACGAGCGTATTGCGCACGTACGAGTACTCCGGCGTCCCTTCGCTCAGCTCCTTCAGCCGCCGGAACAGCGCTACGGACAGGGTCCGCGCCTCGCCGGTGCTGACGGTGAGCGGATCCTCCGGAACATCGGGCATCCCGGTGCGGAGGTCGATGCGGAGCAGATCCGTGGTGTCGCTGGAAACGGGTGCCATGAGCTTCCTCCGACGGATTGGTGGGCACCGGCCGACCCCGGGCGGGGCGGCGGGAACCGTCGTGGCCTTCCCTAGGGGATATACCCACACGGGGGAGGCTGACCCTCCTTTTACGGAACCTCCCCGTCCGGTACCAGGTCCCTGTCCTGTACGTCCCGGTCCGGGACGTGGACGTCCAGGACGCAGATGTCGTCGCGCTGGGCCGTGCACAGCGCGGCGAGCGTGCGGGCGAGGGTTTCGCCGCGGCCGTCCCGGAGAAGTCGCACCGCGGTCTCCGCGAGGCGGTCGAGGCCGGCCCCTATGTCCTCGCCCGGTTCCTCCACGAGCCCGTCCGTGTAGAAGAGCAGGTGATCATCGGGCAGCAGGCTTATGGACGCCTGGTCGTACGAGGCTTCGAAGGTCGCGCCGAGAAGGGCGCCCCTGGGCTGCTCGAGGTACTCCGCCCGGTCGCCCCGGATCAGCAGGGGCGGCAGGTGGCCTGCCCGCACCCAGATCAGCCGCCGGTCCCAGGGCTGGTAGCGGGCCATGATCATGGTGGCGGTGGCACTGCCCGACGGGTCCGAACCGGTGTGCAGCAGCAGGGTGTTGAGCCGACGCAGGACGTCGGGCAGCAGCGAGCCGGTGATGGCCATGCCCTTGGCGGTGAAGCGGAGCTGGGCCATGGTCCCGACGGCGGCCAGTCCGTGGCCCGCCACGTCTCCGATGACGAACAGGGCGCTCTCGTCGGGGAGTTCGATGGCGCTGTACCAGTCGCCGCCGACGTTGACCCCGCTGTCGGAGGGGACGTAGGCCACGTCGATGCACAGGCCGGCCAGTTCCAGGGACTGTTCGGGGATCGGCAGCAGCGTGTCCTGGAGGCTTGCGGCGAGCGCGCGTTCGGCCTGGAGCATGCCCCGCTGGAGGAGGACGGCCCGCTCGCTGTCGCGCAGGGCGACTTCGATGTCGTGCCGTGCGGTCAGGTCCTGGAAGAAGCCGTGCACCTCGACAGGTGTGCCGGCGGCGTCCGTCTGGGCCTCGGCGACGATCCGAAGGTGCCGGACCCCGTGCCCGGTGGTGATCCGGAACGGCTGGTCGATGGCCTCGCCCTCGCTCAGCAGCCGCTCGACGGCGGCACCCAGCTGCTGAAGGTCGTCGGGGACGACGTGGCTCGGCAGTTCCTCCAGCGGCATCGGCCCCCGGTCCGGATCGCGGTCGAAGATCGCGTAGACCTGCTCGGACCAGGTGACGGTGTCGGTGACCAGGTTCCAGCCCGCCCAGCCGAGGTTGCCGAGGCGCTGCATGTCGGCCAGCCGCCGGGTCTCGCGCTCGCTGCTGTCATGGCAGACCCAGGAGACCACCAGGTGGTCTCCGAGCCTGGACGCCCGGACCGAGTAGACGGACTGCCGGGGGACGCCGGCGATCACTTCCTCGTAGGTGAAGGGTTCCCCCTCGTACCTGGTTCCGGTGGTGAGCGTCTTGAGGTACCCCTCCCAGAGGGCGGTGCCCGCCACGGTGGGGTACGTCTCCAGGATCCGGCGGCCCACGAGCTCCTTGCCGCGCCGGCCCGCCACGTCCACGGACTCGGGCGCCGCCGCATCGATGCGGTAGTCCTCCACGTCACCCGTCTCCGAGCGCAGGGGGGTGAGCAGGGTCGCCGGTCCGGCCAGGGTGTCCAGGATCAGCTGGACCGTCGCCGCATAGTCGGCGCCGGCCGCTCCCAAGGCCTCCGGGTCGCCGGTTCGTTCCCGCGCCCCGAGGGGCACCGCGCACAGCCGGGTGGCCTGGCGCAGCAGCGCCCGGGTGGCGGCGGTGAAGGGGCCCGGTCGTGTGCGCAGGAAGCCGATCGCCGCCCTGGGTGGCCCGTCGCCGGGCAAGGGGACCCAGGCTCGCGCCGGCCAGCGCTCCGGCGGGTCCCCGATCAGCAGGTAGCGCCGGGCGTCCTGCTCGGGGTCCTCCAGCCATAGGGCGCGGCGGCCGGCGACCGCTTCGAGCGCGGCGACCCCGCTCAGCGGGGGGATGTGGCGCCACTGCTCGGCCAGCGCCTCGTCGATTCCGGCGCTTCCGGTCAGATCCAGGCTCCCGGTGGCGGCCTCGGTGTAGATCATCACCGCGTCCACGTCGGTGGCCCCGCCGAGCACGCTCACCAGCAGCTCCGCGATGTCGTCGCCGCCGTGCGCCGCGGCCAGGCCGTCGGCGACCCGTGCCAGCAGGCCGCTCAGCTCGCCGCCACCGTCGTGGTGTCCGGCGAGATAGCGGCGACGGCTGAACACCGAGGTGCTCGGCTCGTTCGCCAGGCCCGTGGTCGAGGCCGTGGGCAGAGAGATCCGCACGGTCCCCGGGGACCGGCGCAGGCGGACCTGGCCCAGCGTGATCCAGCACTCCTCCAGGACGGAACGGCCGCGCCGGCGGGCCCGTTCGAGGAGCAGCTCGTGCGCCGTGTCGGCGGAGACACCCGCCTGGGCCATGAGTACGCCCGTGGCCCGCTCGACCACGGCCGTGGTCGCGGCGACGCCTTCCAGGTCGACGACTTCCGACCGGAGTCGGGCCACGACCCTGGCGAGCGCCACCACCTCGGGTGCGGCGCCCTCACCCACGGGTGCGGCATCGCCCTTCACCTCATGAGCATGGCACGCCCGCTCCCCGCCCGCCCAGGTGCGGTCCGGCGTCACTCATCGCGCGGGCCCACCCACCGCGTCCCCTTCCCGCCCGGCTTCCCACTCGGCTTCTCCGGCTGCTGCGGACGGTCCAGACGGCTGGCTTCGTCCGTGTCCGCCGCCGGAGTGGTCCCGCCGTCGCGGCGGCCGGCCCGCGCCTTGTCATCGTGGCGGTCGGCCCGCGCCTTGCGGTGCCGGTCCGGATTCCGCCCGCCCTCCAGCGGCACTCCTCCCGCGCCACCCTGCTCGTCCATGGCCGTCCTCCTCGCCCTCGCTGGAACTCGACGCGGGCCTCCGCGGGCCGCGGCAGCCCCGCGCACGGGCTGCTGCCCCGCTCCGGACCGCGCAAACCGGTGGAACGCGCACCGTCCTGCGTCGGCCGCGCCCGGCTGGGTAGGCGCCCGGTGCGGGGTGCGGCCTCGGCCTCATGGCTGCGACGGGGGTCGCACTCCGTCGTCAAGGACGGACGGTACGCACGCTACTCACGGAGAGGAGCCGATCATGAGCACGCAGGACATCTGGGGCTGGGGTCACGAGGACACCACGGGCTACTCGAAGGGGATCGACCTCGTCGGCTACAAGGTGGAGGCCACCGACGGGAGCATCGGCAAGGTCGACAAGCACTCCGAGGAAGTCGGCGCTTCCCTCATCGTCGTGGACACCGGTGTGTGGATCTTCGGCAAGCACGTCCTGCTTCCGGCCGGGGTCATCACCCGGATCGACACGGCCGCCCGGACGGTCCACGTCAACCGGAGCAAGGAGCAGATCAAGAACGCTCCGGAATTCGAGGAGTCGCAGTACAACACCGGGCCCAGCTACCTGGAACAGTTCGCCCGGTACTACAACCAGCCCCACATGTGAACCGGCCGGCCGGCCGGCCGGCCGCCCGCCTTCCGCCGGGTGCGCCGCTCCCGGTCGAAGGCCTCCGCCAGTACGTCCCCGGGCCCGGGTCCTTAGCGGGTCCGCGGCCGGGGCCGGACAGCCGGACTCAGGTGACGGGCTCCGGTGCCGGCACCGGTCCCGGGAGGGGCCCGGGTGGCGGCTGACGGTCGGGCCGCGGTACGGGCGGCGGCGGATCGGGCTCGGGCTGCGGAGGCGCCGGCGGTACCGGATCCGGTCCGGGCGCCGGTACCGGGCCGGGCAGGGGCCCGGGTTGCGGTCCCGGGCCGGGGCCTGGCGCGGGGGTCGGGCTGGGCGGCACCGGGTCGTTGGGCGGCGTCCCCATGGACGCCACCGCCCCTCGTGCCTGGTGAGTCCGGGTGGTCGTGCTGCTCCTCGTACTCGTCACGCTGTGTCCGATCGTTCGTCCGTGGACCGGCGGCAGGGCCGTCCGGCAGGGCACCGTCCGTCATGCGGGCCGCGCGGGTCGCCCTCAGGCAGCAGGCGCGGCATCCCGCGCCTACCCGCGCCGCCGAGGCCTAGTGCTGTGGCCGGGAAGGTTTGCCGGGTCGCGGCGTCCGGTACGGTGCATCGCAAGGCGGAGGGCCACGGCTCGTACT
>NZ_JBHWMB010000153.1:0-7144 GCF_042730015.1 Streptomyces sp. NPDC059957
GGCCGCCCGGCACTACGCGCGGCGCCACCCCCACCGGGACTGCTGACAGGTCTGGGCCCCTTCTGGGGCCCCACCCATGTGTAACGCCTCGTTGCTATCACGCCCGTGAGGACCTGGTGGCAATGGGATGAATTCGGAGCGGCGATCCGTGCACCCATCGGGTTTTTCGATTCCTGGCATCTGCGAACCCCCCGTTGTGAGGGTGGCGCACCGCCATACGTTCATGGCGAGAGCAGGCTACGTGGTCCTCCACGAGGATCCGCGGTCCTCACCGCGGCCGCTGGTCCAGGGCTGGTCCATGGGACGCGAGCCCCTGCTCGAACTGTTCAAGACGTACGAAGCGGCCGGAGTCAACCAGCTGATGATCAACCTCCGTCACAACACCCGGCCGGCGGCCGAGGTCATGACGGAGCTCGCCGAATGGTTGCTGCCGCACTTTCCCGCGGGGCCGGACCCTGCAGCCAGCCGTGGGGGTGCGCCCATCATCGAAACCGAGGAACCCCGTGAGCGAAGCCCCTAGAACCGTCGTGCGGACCGCTGCCGTGAGCGCCGCGAACGGCGAGGCCCGACGACCGGTGCGTACGGATCACCTGCACCAGCACCGGTCCCGGTCCCGGCTGTCAGGCCTCGTCTCCCACTATCAGCGTCGCCAGACGGCGGCACTGCGGATGAGCGTAGGCCTTCTGTACCTGTGGTTCGGCGTACTGAAGTTCGTCCCCGGGATGAGCCCCGCCCAGGACATCGCCACCCACGCCACGAACGTCATGACGTTCGGGACCGTTCCCGCGACCGTCTCCCAGCCGGCGCTCGCCGCCATGGAGGTCCTGATCGGCCTGGGTCTGGTGACGGGCCGGCTGCTGCCCCTGACGCTGGGGATCTTCTTCGTACACATGGTGGGTGTGTTCGCGACGCTGGTCATCCTGCCGACAAAGGTGTGGACGTATCCCTTCGTCCCCTCCATAGAGGGGCAGTACATCCTCAAGAACCTGGTCCTGGTGGCGGCATGCCTGTCGGTGGCAGCCGCAACGGCCCGTGACACCCGGCCCTGACCCCCGATCCGGGAAAGCACACCGGATCCGCGACGCAGATCCGCATTCACCTAACCATTCATCTCGCCTAGGTGGGTTGACACGCTCAATCCTAACCCTTAAAGTCATGATCACCGGTTAGGGAATGTGCCCTTGACCCCTCCTGGAAGCAAGTGATGTGACGATGAGCAAGGCGAAGAACATCCAGACCGGCCACGTGGGCCTGAACATCACCGACATGGACCGCTCCCTGGCCTTCTACCGCGCGGTCTTCGGCTTCGAGATCATCGCGGAGGGCAAGGAAGACCACCGCCGCTGGGCGTTCCTGGGCGCCGAGGGCCGGCTGCTGGTAGCCCTCTGGCAGCAGAGCACCGGCACCTTCGCCAAGGACCGGCCCGGCCTTCACCACCTGTCCTTCCAGGTGGACACCATCGAAGAGGTCAAGGCCACCGAAGAGGTGCTCCGCGAGCTGGGCACGCACTTCGACTACGACGGCGTCGTCCCGCACGGCGAGAACGGCACTTCCGGCGGGATCTTCTTCACCGACCCGGACGGGACCCGCCTGGAGATCTACGCCCCCACCGGCGCCGACCCGGCCGACGCCCCCACTCCGGGCGCCCCCACCTGCGGTTTCTTCTAACCAGACGCGGCTACGGGCACCACGAGGTGCTCGTGGCCGGATGTCCCGGTCCTTTCCGTCCGCTTCTTAAAGGACCTGCCGCGGCATCTACCACAGGGGCGAGACCGCGTAACAGAACCGCGCGGTGCTCGCCCGTAGGCCATTCGGCCGACCGGGCGGCCCGGTTTCCTCACGGCGCCCAACCCCCCGCACGAAGTCCCGGATCGCGGCGCGTGAAGCCCTTTCCGTTGCGGCGGGGGACAATTTCGCGGAGGCCTGCCCCGCGCATCAGGCGCTCGGTCCCGATCCGTTCGCGGCCGGTCGAGGCGCCCTCCTGGCTGCGTACGGCGTGCACGCGCGGGGAACCGCGGATGCCCCGGAACTGGTGTGGATTCCCAGATCTGTTCGGGCGAAAGGGCCGGGGAGGCCTTGAGGATCCCGCAGGGCCGGCGGGGCACTTCATCCGGGCAGCCGGGACCAAGGCCGCCTTCTCATGACCTGCCATCCCGTCTCCGGCAACCTTCCGCGCCCCGGGAGAAGCCCACCCGGAAGCACTCACCCACAGAGGGGGACCAACCATGGGCCACGCACCCGCCGTGAGCCGTTGCGCTGTCGCGGAAGTGACGAGATCCGATCTGCGTGCGGTCATGCGTCGATTCCCCACTGGAGTCTGCGTGGCCACCACCTATACGGACGGCCCTCCCCCAGAGGACGCCGCCGACGCCGGCGCCCCGGGATCCCGCCCCGGCGAGATGCCCGGGCGCCGGCACAGCGGCGTGACCGTCAACTCGCTCACTTCCCTCTCTCTCGAACCGCCGCTGGTCGCCCTGAGCTTCGGGGCCGGGTCCCGCTTCCTGGCCGACCTCATGACCTCCCGGGTCTGGGGCGTCTCCCTGCTCGACGCCGCGTCGGCGGACACCGCCAGCCAGCTCACCCGTTCGAAGGAAGAGCGCGACCGGACACTGCTCCGGCTGGCGACACGGACCGGGGAGCGCACGGGCGTGCTGCTGCTCGAGGGAACCGGATGGCTGGAGTGCCGATACCGGAAGCATCTGGTGACGGGTGATCACGTTCTGGTGATCGGTGAGGTCGTCGGACTCGGAGAGTCCGCGCAACAGCCGCCGCTCATCTTCCTCGGCGGCGGATTCCACCAGCTGCCCACGGAGCGCGTGTGACTCCGGTCCGCCGGGAGCCGTCCTCACCGGGACCTTCCCAGGAACCCCATTTGCGTAGCAACCACGTCCAGAGAGGTAGCCGACTCATGCCCGGTGGAATATCGCTCGGCGTCATCGGAGGCGGAGCAGCCGCAGTCTGTCTGATCGACGAACTGGCCCGGACAGCGGGAGCGGCAGGCAGTCTCACGGTGTTCGAGCCGTCGCCGCACTTGTGGCGCGGCCGCGCCTACCAGGTGGACAGCGAGGTACTCAAGGCCAACTCGACACCCGACGACCTGTCCGTACGGGCAGGGGACTTCAAGCACTTCGAACGCTGGCTCGCGGCAAGGGACCAGGGAGCAGGTGGACGCCTGGACACCCAGTCCGGAGCCCGGTTCGTACCGCGGGCCGTCTACGGCGAGTACCTGGAGCAGACCGCCCGCGCGGCCCTCGGCACGCTGCGCCGCCGGGGCTGGCACGTGGACATCATCGGCGACGGGGTCACCTCGGCCCGGCGCGTCAACGGCAAGGTACTGCTGCACACCGGGCGCAGACGTACCCACTTCGTGGACTACGCGGTGCTGTGCGTGGGCGGCGACAGCCCGAAGGACGTGCACGGCCTCGCCGACACGCCCGGATTCACCGTGGACCCCTACCCCGTCGCACAGAAGCTGAAGGACGTCGCAACGGACGACCACGTCGCGGTGGTCGGCAGCGGCCTGACGGCGGTCGATGTCGTCCTGTCCCTCGCCGCGCAGGGGCACCAGGGACGCGTATCCCTGCTGTCCCGCCAGGGGGTACTGCCGGGCGTCCGGCAGCGAGCGGTCCAGCTGACGCTGCGCCACTTCGCCCCGGAGCGGATACGGGCCCTCGCCCGGCAGCAGGGCACGCTCACCCTCGAAGAGCTGGTCGGGCTCATGCGCCGCGAGTTCTCCGCCGTGGCGGCCGACCTGGAGGACAAGTCCCCGGGAGCGGTCGCCGACTACGACGCCGTCGCCGCCGAGATCCTGCGGGCCGACCAGGAGGATCCCGTGGCCAGGCTGCGCCGTCAGCTCGGCGAAGTCGACTCCCCCGACGTGGGGCTGCGCATCCTTCAGCGGGCGGTGCCGGAGGCCGGTCCCGACGTATGGCCAATGCTGCACGAGCGGGACAGGTCGCACGTACTGAGGTCTCACTACCGCACCCTCATGAGTCTGTGCTGCCCCATGCCGCCGGACAGCGCGGCGACCCTGCTCGGCCTCGTCGACAGCGGGCGCCTGGACATCCGTTCGGGGCTGCGCGACATCGTGCCGCGGACCGATCAGGGCTACGAGGTGTCGTGCGCCACCGGGCCGGCCTTCGTCGCGGACCGGGTGATCAGCGCTGTCAGCACCTCCGACGACCGTGTTCCCATGCTCGCCCTGCCGCTGGTCTCCACCCTTCAGCGCGAGCGTGCCGCCGACGCACATCCCCACGGCGGACTGAGCATCGAGCGGGACACCAGCCGCCTGACGTCCTCGGGACGCCCCGATCCGCGGCTGTACGGGCTGGGCAACATCGCGGCCGGTTCGCTCTTCTTCACCTTCGGCATCCCTTCGCTGGTGGACCGCAGCGAGGACATCGTGCGAGCCATCCGGCAGCACGCCGCCCAGGCGCACGAGGCAGTCACCGGGCGTGTTCCGCTCTCCGCCTGACCGCGTCCGCCCCACAGGCGAAAACCGTAGGAACGACCGGAAGGACCGACGCGCCATGAGCACCACGACTGACGAAGCAGCATCTGCCGCGTACCTGGCGGATACCGCCACCGGGCTGCCGATCCCCGGTGAGCCGGTGTTCTCCACCGCCGAGGAGACCCGCCGGCACCGCAAGCAGCGGCTCGCCGCCGCACTGCGGCTCTTCGGCAAGTACGGCTTCGGCGAAGGGATCTCCGGACACATCTCGGTCCGCGACCCCGAGTATCCGGACCAGTTCTGGGTCAACCCCTTCGGAGTCTCCTTCCGGCACGTCAAGGTCGCCGACCTGATCTGCGTCGACTCTGCGGGCCGGGTCGTGCGCGGCAGGCATCCGGTCAACCCGAGTGCTTTCGTCATCCATTCCAAAATCCATGAACTCCACCCGGAGGCGACGGCCGCCGCCCACGGGCACACCGCTCACTCCCGCGCTCTCGGCGCGCTCGGCCTGCTGCTGGCGCCCATCGACCAGGAGTCGGCCGCCTTCTACGGCAGGCAGGTCCTCTACGAGGAGTACGAGGGGCCCTCCGTCTCGCTGGAGCAGGGCGAGGACATCGCCCGGCGGCTCGGCGACAACCGGGCCATCCTGCTGCGCCACCACGGCCTGATCACCGTCGGCGGGTCGCTCGACGAGGCCGTGCACTGGTTCTTCACCTACGACAGCTGCGCCCAGGTGCAGCTGCTCGCCCGCGCGGCGGGCACTCCGAAGGAGCTGACGCACGCGCAGGCGATGGCAGCCGGAGCAGGGTTCGGCGACGCGCAGCTGGGCTGGTTCAGCTTCCAGCTGCTGTGGGACGAAATCGTTTCGGAACAGCCCGATCTGCTGGATGAGTAGCGCGGAGACCGCCGGTGAAACCGGCGACGCACCGACATCTGCCAGGCTGGAAAGGAAGGCATCGCGTTGAGCGGAACGGGTACAGCACCGCCGCGGCCCCCGAGATCCGTTCTCGACGGCGGGCCGGCTCCGGCCCTGGGCATCGCTACTCTGAGTGAGGCCCTGGTGCGCGCGGCATCCGGTACCCAGGGGATGAGCTTTCTGCGGCCGGACGCCACGCAGGAACACCTCTCGTACGCCGGGCTTCTGACGGATGCCTCACGGGTGACGGCCCTCCTGCGCACCTCGGGTGTACGCCCGGGCGAGACCGTCCTGCTGCGGTGCGGCGACGACCCCGGGCTGCTCACCGCGTTCTGGGCCTGTGTCCTGGGAGGCTTCGTGCCGATGCCCGTCGGCGCGCGCCGCGCGGCGACGGGAGGCGAGACCGCTGATGACCTGCTGGAGCTGGTCTGGAACGGCTACGGCAAGCCCTGGGTGATCTCCGAGACGATGCCGTTGACGGCCGGGGACACATGGCTCGGCCCGGCGAGCGAACTGCTGGAACGCTCCGGACGCGGCCCCCGCGACGACCGGGCCGCCACCCCGGCCTGGCATCAGGCCGCACCCGAGGACACGGCCGTGCTCCTCCTGACCTCGGGCAGTACCGGGGTGCCCAAGGCAGTGGCGCTCAGCCACCGCAATGTGCTGAGCCGGAGCGCCGCGACGGCGCAGGTCAACCGGCTGGGCCCGGCCACCCGGACCTTCAACTGGATGCCGCTGGATCACGTCGGCGGACTCGTGATGTTCCATCTGCGCGACGTCTTCCTCGGCTGCGCGCAGCTCCACGCACCCTTCGACTGGGTCCTGGAGGACCCACTGCGCTGGCTGTCCGCCGCGGACGGGTTCGGGGCGGACACCACCTGGGCGCCGAACTTCGCGTTCGCCCTGGTCAACGACCATGCGGAGCGACTCTCGGGACAGCCGTGGGACCTCCGCCGCCTGCGCTACATCATGAACGGCGGTGAGGCGGTCCGCGGCGCGGCCGTCGACCGGTTCCTCGATCTGCTCGCACCCTTCGGGCTGCCGCGCGACGCGATGCGGCCGGGATGGGGCATGTCGGAAACCTCGGCAGGAGTGACCGACTGCCGGTTCGCCGAACTGGACCTGGACGGCCTGCGGTACGTGCCCGTGGGCCGGCCGCAGCCCGGGACCGCCGTGCGGGTGGTGGGGAGCCGGGGCGAGGATGTCGCCCCGGGCACCCTCGGCCATCTCGAGGTGCGCGGTGCCACGGTGACGTCCGGGTACTACCGCAACCCGGCGCAGAACCTCCGGTCCTTCAGCGCCGACGGCTGGTTCCGGACGGGCGACCTCGCCCTGGTCGAGGAGGGGCTGCTGACGGTGACCGGCCGCGCCGACGACCTCATCGAATGTGGGGGGACCACCTTCCACGGCCACGAGATCGAAGCAGTCGTCGAGGAGCTCGACTTCGTCGATCCCTCCTTCACCGTCGCGTGCGCGGTGCCCGCGGCCGACGGGGCGGACGGGGCCGAGGAGCATCTGGCGATCTTCTATCACCAGCGCCCGGGGACGCTCGTCGATGACCCGGCCGCGGCCATCCGCGCCCGGGTGGTCTCCCGGTTGGGAGTCGACCCCGCCCACGTGATCGCCGTCGGCCGCGAGGACATCCCGAAGACCGGCGTCGGAAAACTGCGCAGAACGCAGTTGCGGGACCGGTTCACCGAGAGCCCCCCGGCCACCGGCGCCACCGCGGCCGCCCCCTGAGGACCTGGCCCGCCTCCCTCACACCTCCGCGCACGGTT
>NZ_JBHWMB010000154.1:0-6248 GCF_042730015.1 Streptomyces sp. NPDC059957
GGCACCCCGGGCGGCCACGGCCTGCACATCGTGCAGCGCCTGTCCGACCGCTGGGGCACGGACACCCACGAGCACGGCAAGGCCGTCTGGGCCGAGATCGAAGCGGCACGGCTGAAGTCCGGCAGGCCTGCGGCGCGCTGACCGCACCGGGGCCCCGCCCCGCGGGTCCGGTCGCCGGCCGTCCCGCGATGGGGGGCGTCGATCCGGCCGCCGGGGGCAGGAGCGCGTCATGACCTCTCATCAGCTCACCTCCCTGTCCCTGGCCCCGGCGATCGGGCCCTCCTGGGTGCACCTGCTCGTCATCGCGTTCGCGCTGATCGTCCTCGTGCACACCCTTGCCCGGCACCGGTAGGAAGCCGCGCCGCATCCGACAGCCCGCGGCCCGCAGCCGCGTACCGTACGGGCCACCGCCGGCCGGGAGTTCCGTCAGGGCCGCTGCCGCCCGTCCGTCGTGTCGTGCACGGTCGGAGCCCGGTCCAGGAGGACGCGGGGCAGGGCGCCGGGGTGCTTCTCCGCCAGCCAGCCGACGAGCTTCTCGCGTACTGCGCAGCGCACCGTCCACAGGTCGTCGGCGTCCTTGGCCGTGACGATGGCCCGCACCACGATGGTGGAGGGCGTCGTCTCCGTGACGGCCAGGTCCCAGCCGCGGCCGTCCCACTCCGGGCAGCCGTGCAGGATCTCGTGGACCTTGTCCCGTATGAGGTCCACGGGCGCACTGTGGTCGCAGTGGAGGAAGACCGTACCGGTCATCTGGACGCCGCCGCGCGACCAGTTCTCGAAGGGCCGGGTGGTGAAGTACGAGACGGGCATGGTGATGCGGCGCTCGTCCCAGGTGCGTACGGCGAGGAAGGTGAGGGTGACGTCCTCGACCACTCCCCACTCGCCGGCGACCACGACCGTGTCTCCGATGCGCACGAGGTCTCCGAAGGCGATCTGGAAGCCCGCGAAGAGGTTCCCGAGGGTGGGCTGGGCGGCCACGCCGGCCACGATGCCGATGATCCCGGCGGAGGCGAGCACGGAGGTGCCGAGCGCGCGGAAGCTCGGGAAGGTGAGGAGCATCGCGGCGACCGCGATCACGGCCGCGACGACCGTCACGACCCGCGTGATCAGCGTCACCTGGGTACGGACCCGGCGTACCCGGGCCGGGTCGCGGGTGCCGGTGGCGTAGCGGGCGTACCCCGACTCGACGACGGCGGAGGCGACGACCACGATCAGCCAGGCCCCGGCACCGATCAGGGCCAGAGAGAGGATCCGGCCCGCAGCGGCTGCATTGTCCCGCAGGGGCGGCCATCCCGTCTGCCGGTAGGCGCCCTTGAACAGCGCGGCCAGCAGGACGATCTGCAAGGCGTGGCGGCAGCGGCGCAACAGGTTCCACAACGGCGTTTCGGGGTGTCGCGCGCCGGCGCGGCGGAGCAGTCGGTCGACGGCCCAGCCGGCCGCGGCGGTGAGCAGGATCGAGCCTCCCAGGACGGTCAGGAGGCGAAGTACGGTGTTCATGTCTCCCCAGTGGGTGGACGGCACGGACTCCCGCGCGCCTGCCCCACGACAGGGACCTGACACGGGGAACGCACCGTCCGCGGGTCCCGTTCCGAGGGCGACGAGCTCGCTCCGGCCCGCGCGTGGGGCTCACTTCTCGCGCTGGAGGGCCTTCCGCCAACCCGCGCGACGCGGCTTCGAGACCGGCTTCGGCCCCGACTCCGGCTTCAGTTCCGGCCTCGGCCTCCGCTCCGGCTTCGGTTCCGGCTCCGGTTCCGGCTCCGGCCTCGCCGATGGCCCCGGCGTGCCCTGCCGGGGCCGGCGGTGCCACCAGTGCCTTCGGCGCGGGTGGACGGCCCGGCCCAGGCGGCGGCCGATCAGCAGGTAGCCGAGGAGGGCTCCGGTGGTGTTGAGGATGACGTCGTCGATGTCGAAGACGCGTCCCGTGACGAGGGCGCCCTGGATCAGCTCCACCAGCGTCATCAGACAGACCGTCACCGCGGCGACGCGCAGCAGCCCCCGGGCCTGGGGCATGAGGACGGGCAGGAGCACTCCGAACGGCAGGCCGAGCAGCAGGTTTCCGCCCAGTTGGCGCACCGCCTCGACGGTCGACGCTCCGTCGAGGTAGGCGTTGATCGAATGGCCGGGCCGGACGTTGCTGTGCACCAGGGCCACCGAGGCGGCGGACGGTTCCAGCGTGAGCCGGGCCAGGACCACGCTGAACAGGACGGTTCCGACGAAGGCGGCCACCATGGCCAGCGCCCGGACGGCCGGGTGCGCCGGACGGCGCCGGCGCCAGGTGCCCGCTACGGCTCCGCTGTCGGGGCTCTCACCGCGCCGCAGCGCGTGTCTCCATGTCATGGCGGCTCGTCTGCCCTGTGACGGGCCCGGTACGCGCGTCCGGCGGTGCGGGCCGGGTCGGGACCGGCGGGCCGCCGCACCGTCGGCGCGCGGGAGCGATTGAACGGGCGACGCCGGGGCAGGCGAGTTCGCGCGGGGCGCCGACAGTGCCCTGTACGACATCGAAAGGGAGGGACGGCGGGCACTGCCCCGACGCCCCCTGTCTGGCGAAGGAGTTGTTTTCGCGTGACTGAGCATGTGTGGAGCTACAGGTCGACCGCCGGCCACCTGACCGGTACCGATCTGATCGGGTACACGGTCGAGGCGACCGACGGCAGCATCGGCAAGGTCGACAAGCACTCCGACGAGGCCGGTGACGCCTACCTGGTCGTGGACACGGGGATCTGGATCTTCGGCAAGGAGGTCCTGCTCCCGGCGAGCACGGTGATCATCGTCGACGTGGAGCGGGAGAAGGTCTACGTCGACGGCACCAAGGAGCAGATCAAGAACGCTCCGGAGTTCCACCGCGAGAAGCACCTCGACGACGTCGGCTACCGCGAGGAACTCGGTACCTACTACTCCATCGGCGGCTTCGGCGGCCGGATCATCTGACCCGGAGCAGCAACCGGGCCCGGACTCGAAGAGTCCGGGCCCGGTGCCGTGCCGGCTGTCATCCCCGTACGAGTGCCCGTACGTTCTCGACGCTGCCGCAGTCGGCGGCGAGCTGTCGCTCCCGCTCCCGAAGGAAGGCCGCTCCGAGCTCGGTCCTCCGCTCGTCCGGGACGTTCTCCCGGGCTCCGTTCAGGATGGTGCGCTCCTCCTCGTCGAGGTGGTGGGAGACCGCCTTGACCAGGTCCTCCAGGCGCTCGTCCCACGCGTCGGAACCCACCTCCGGCACCTCCAGCAGCGCCAGGAGGGCCTCGTTGCCCTCGGCGTGCTCCTCGGCCCCGTGCTCCACCTCCGCGTTGTCGACGTCCTTGAACCGTTTCAGGGCTCCGTACACCTCGGCCTCCTCCGCCTCGCCGTGCGCGACGAGGAGCGCGGACAGCTTCGCGAGCGCGCCCGCACGGTCCGCCTCCACACTGCGCATCCGGCGGAAGAGGTCCTCCATCGTGCGGTGGTCCTTGAGGATCAAGGCGACGACGTCCTGGTTCTCGTGTGCGTCCGCGGCCATACCACGTGCCTCCTCGGCTTCCGGGGTTCGTTTCGCATGCGCGCCTGCTCGATACGGGCGGGTTCAAACCTTGGGCCCGGTCGGCGCCCGTGCGGGTTTGCCCGCTGCCCGGCAGGGCAACCGCGCCGACTGAGACCTGCAAGCCCCCGAACGGAGGCCTGAGATGTCAACGAATTCACTGATAGCCGTCGTCGTCGTGGCGGCGGTCGTCGTGATCGCGCTCATCGCACTGCTGTGGGCGCTGTCCCGGCGGCGCCACCTGCGCGCGCGGTTCGGCCCGGAGTACGAGCGCACCGTAGAGGAACGCGGGGACCGGCGGGCCGCCGAGCGTGACCTGCGCGCCCGTGAGGAACGGCACGGCCGGCTCGGCATCAAGGAGCTGCCGCCCGGGCGCAGGCAGGAGTACGCGGACGAGTGGACCGGGGTCCAGCAGCGGTTCGTGGACGAGCCCGGACGCTCCGTGACCGAGGCCGACGAGCTGGTGACCCGGCTGATGGGTGAACGCGGCTATCCCACCGAGGGGCACCGGGAACAGGTGCGGGACCTCTCCGTGGAGCACGGCCACACGCTGGAGCAGTACCGGGCCGCCCACGCGACCAAGGTGCGCGGCGGTGCGGGCGAGGCGACGACTGAGCAGCTGCGCGGGGCGATGGTGCACTACCGCACCCTGTTCGAGGAGCTGCTCTCCGACCAGAGGAGCCGGTGACATGAAGAAGATCTACGAGGACAGTGCCGGGCGGGGGACGGCGACCGAGCCCGTCCTCACGGCGCAGGACCTGGCCCGTCCCGGGCCCGCGGGCGGGCCGACACCGGATCGGGGCTCTCAGAACGAGGAGGAACCGCTTCTGGGAGCCGCCGAGGCCGAGCGCTACCACTCCACGTGGAGCGAGATCCAGGGCCGGTTCGTGGACGATCCCCAGGAGGCGGTCCGCGCGGCGGACGCCCTGGTGTCGGAGGTCATGCTCAAGTTCTCGGATTCCCTTTCCGCACGCCGGGACGGGCTGGAGGAGCAGTGGAAGAGCGGTGACCAGGTGGCCACCGAGGATCTGCGACAGGCCCTGCGCGCCTACCGCACCCTGGTCGACCGGCTGCTCGCCACCTGAGTCCCGGGGGCCCGGTGTCGGCATCCCGGGTCCTTCGCCGTGGTCGGCCGGGAAGGCGGCCACGGCGAAGGACTCTGGGCCATCCGGAGCAACGGGGGCGTGTTCCCTACGGGCCGCCGGTCATCCGCCGCCCGGTCGGTGGATAGTCGGTCGGGCGATCGGCCGCACGGGCTGCCGGCCCCGCGGCCAGGCGATACAGGGAGAGTGGATCCGATGGTGAAGAAGGCATTGCTGACGTACGCCTTGGCGGCCGGAGTACTGATCGGGCCGCTGAGCACGGCCGGTTGGGCGGCCGACGGGCTCGCCGCCGGGTACGGGCAGGGCAAGTCCGGCCCCGTGGGCGTCGTCGAGTCCCGCGCACCGCTCAACGTCCGCGAGAAGCCGACCGTGTACTCGGACGTGGTGAAGAAGCTGCATCCGCACGACCGGGTGCTCCTCGTGTGCCAGAAGCGCGGGGGCTGGGTGGACGGCAACCCGGTGTGGTACCGCCTGCACGGCTCGAAGGGCTGGGTCTCGGCCCGCTACGTGCAC
Source organism: Streptomyces sp. NPDC059957 (assembly GCF_042730015.1). Classification (NCBI taxonomy): domain Bacteria; kingdom Bacillati; phylum Actinomycetota; class Actinomycetes; order Kitasatosporales; family Streptomycetaceae; genus Streptomyces; species Streptomyces sp. NPDC059957. The sequence continues at coordinate 5,125 of NZ_JBHWMB010000154.1, forward strand.
AACCTCCGGCCCGTCCGCCCCTGCTGAGAGCGCGATGAGCGGTGGAAAGCCGCAAAGGGAACGGCCCCCGGTGTTCGGGGGCCGTTCCCTTTGACGAGTTCCTCGAGCAGTCCCTTTTACGGGCGCTCCGCGCTCACGCGGTGGAGTGCAGTGCGGACCTCCGCGCTCCCGCCGTACGCAGTCCGCGCCGCTCGTGCGCGCTGAGCCCGCCCCAGACGCCGAACGGCTCTCCCACCTCCAGCGCGTGCCGCAGGCATGCTCGCTGCACCGGGCACAGCGCGCACACCTCCTTGGCCGCGGCGTCCCGCGCCTCCCGGTCCGGGCGCTGCTCGCCCGGGGGGTAGAAGAAGAGGCGCGAGCCCAGTCCCCGGCAGGCGGCGTCCTCCTGCCACAACCAGTGGTGCTCGGCACGACCCGGCAGACGCGACACATTTCCCACCTCGGAACCTCCATCGGAGAAGGCCCGGATCCGGAACGGGTTCCGATCGGATCCGGGCCTGATTCGGATGCGCGATCACTCCTCGTCTGACCCGCAGCGGTCGGTTCAAACAGCCTCTCCGCGCCGTGCCCGGCGGCTGCGCCGGGCGAGCAGGGCCGCGGCCAGTACGCCCGCGGCCGTGATCAGCGCCGTCCGGTGGCTCCGCGCCGTGGTCACGGCCCGTACGGCCCCGCCCCGTGCCGCGTCGAGCTTCTTGTCCTCGACCAGGCGGCCGACGTGCGATGCCGCCGTCTCCCGCAGCCGCTCGGCGGTCTCGTGGACCCGCCCCGAGGCGCCCGCCCTGGAGACCAGCGCTTCGACCGTCCGGCCCAGTTCCTTTCGGGTCCGGGCGGCCTGTCGGCGGAGCGCCCGTGCGCTGGGGACGGACTTGTTTCCGTGCAGTCCGGTCGTCGCCATCGTCATGATCGTCATCGTCGGGGTTCCCTTTCCTTCGAGTTCTCCGCCTGCCCGCGGGCCGGCCGGGTGCCGTCCGCCCGCGTTGCCCGCCTGACGGGCGTGCTGCGCGGATACCCGGCAACGGTCCGATGACACGGGCGAGTTGCCCCGGAAACGGGCTGGTGGGGGTTTCTCGCACAGAAAGGGTGCACCAAAACTCTAGGTGGGAGGTGGGGGCCCACCCTGCTAA
>NZ_JBHWMB010000155.1:0-6137 GCF_042730015.1 Streptomyces sp. NPDC059957
GAGCTGCGGCCGGCCGTCGCCGGCCGTCGCGGGCCTTCGAGGCCCGGCCTGCCGGGCCGCGCGGGAGCCGGGCGGCGAGAGCTCCCGGGGCTCGAGCGTCCCTGGCGGCCGGGTCAGGCCTGGCGGCCTGGCCTGATCTGACGGTCCGGCCTACCGGAAGGCCCGTCCGCCGCCGACCTGAACGGTCCGGACGTGCTCGGCAGGCCTTGTGTGCCAGGCCTTGCTCGGACGGTCCGGGGTGTCCGGACGGGCGTTCCGGTCGAGTCGGCCGGACCGGCGCCGTGGTCCGTCACACCCAGAGGGTGTCGGAGGCCATGCGTTCCGCCTCCGTCTCCAGTAGCGGGGCGAACGCCCGCCACAGGAGCAGACAGGCCCCCACGGCGGCCAGGGCGCCGGCGAAGGTGTCGCTCAGCCACTGGGCGTGCTGCCAGGTGCGGCTCCACATCATGGCGCCGGTGTAGCCCGCGCCGAACAGCCACCACCAGCGCCGGCCGCCCGGCGGGAACAGCACCACCGCGGCCGCGATCACCAGGGCCACCGCGCTGAAGACCTGGCCGGAGGGGTACGAGCCGTCGTTGACCAGGGTCCAGGTGTGCGGGGGGCGCGGCCGGTCGGCCAGCGCCTTGAGCGGCAGCACCAGGAGCACGTTGGCCAGGATCGCGGTGGTGAAGACGAAGAGCGCCGACCTCCAGCGCCCGTACATGCACAGGCAGCCCATCAGCAGCAGCGGCACGACAGTGCCGAGCGGTCCGCCCAGGCGGTCCAGAACGGTGGCGAACCCGCTGGCGGTGTCCTCGGGCGAGCCCTTCAGTGAAGCGGCCCACGCGTCATCGAGGCCCTGGAAGACGGGCTGTTCGTCCGTGCGCAGGAGCAGTCCGGTCAGCACGGACAGCAGGATCAGTGCCACGCCCCAGACGAGGGCGTGGCGGGGCGGAGCCGCGGGGACGGGTCTCCGGGGAGGCCGCACGGCGAGCGGAGGCGGAGGCGGGGTGACGGGGTGACCGAAGAAGTCGGACATGAAGCAACCTTTCGCGGCCGCCTTCCCGGCCCTGGGGGGCTCAGGGGAGGGCGACGGACGGGCGTGAAGCGCGGGGGCGAGCGGAAGCGGGCGCGCCCGGGCGGATGTGCCAACGCGGGCGGACTCGGACCGGCGCGCCGAAGGCGGCGCGCGGATGCGCAAGGCGCAGCCGAGCGGAGGGATCGGCCGGAGGTGTGTGGGAGCGGATCCGTTCGGCCGAGCGGGCGTGGAGCGGGAGGGATGGGTGGAGGAGCGCGGGAGATCACCCGGGTCAGCCGACTCGGCCCGAGCCGGCTGAGTGGCTCAGGTTGCGCCGAGCACGCCGTGCAGGGCCGTGGCGCGCCGTGACGTGACGTGGCGCGCCACGGTGGCCGAGGCCCATGGGGGTGGATGGGCTCCGCCGGGGTGTGGTGGTGGGTCGGCGCGGTGCGGCACGGAGTATTGCGGAAGCCTGTCGGTCGCCACAAGTGCAAGAGGGTTCTCGGTCGGGCCGGAGTCGTCCGTAGGCCGCATTCAGTTGGTTACACGTGATCCACCTGGACTTCGTCCATGGGTCACGATCTGCACGGAGGTCTGCTCCAACCCTTGGCGAGACCCGCAAGTGGGTGCTACACAGTGTCCAAGCACCTGAAGTGACACGTGTAACAACATCAGGTGAACGGCACAGCACGGCACCGCCGAACACTGCTCAGCACAGCACAGCTCAACACCGCACACGCTCCCCACCGCACCGCACCGCACTGCAGGGCACCGCACGCACCGCGCCGAGCAACCGCACCGCGTCAACCGCCTCGCACTCGGCGCGGCACTTCCCGGCGACGCCCTCGTGCGCAACCGCACCCTCGGCGTCTCCGCCCTCCCCGCGCACCGCACCGGCGGTCCCCCCACGCCACCTCCCCGCTCCGTCCCCCGAGGAGTCGTCATGGCTACGAACGAGATCATCGACCCGCCCGCCCAGGCGGATCCCGAACCCTCCCGCGGACGCGGGCTCCTGCTCCTCCTGCTGGTCGCGAACTCCGCGATGATGGCCGTCTACATGGGCGTCGGCTCCGTCCTCCTGCCCACCCAGATCGCCGCGATCGCCGGCGACGACAAGGTGGCCGTGCTGGGTCTGATCGGCGGCATCAGCGCGATCTTCGCCACCGCGTTCAACCCGATCGCCGGCGCCCTCTCCGACCGCAGCGGCCGCCGCAACCCCTGGGTCCTCGGCGGCGCGATCGGCTCGCTCGTGGGACTCGCCCTCCTCGGCAGCGTCAGTACCGCACTGCTCGTCGGGATCGGCTGGTGCCTGGTCCAGGCGACCATGAACATCTACCAGGCCGCCGTCACCGCGATCGTGCCCGACCGGGTGCCCGCCGCCCGTCGCGGTACCGCGTCCGCGCTGGTGGGACTGGGCCTGCCCATCGGCGGCACGGTCGGCGTGCTGATCGCCTCCCAGACCTCGGAGCACCTGCGCACCGGCTACCTCGTCTTCGGCGGGGTCATCGCCGGAGCCGCGCTGCTGCTCACCACCTTCTGCCGGGACGTACCGCGCTCCGAGCCCGACCCGGACGCGCCCGCCGCCCCCAAGGGGGCCAAGATGAAGGCCTTCCTCTCGGCGCTCGCCAACCACGACTTCCGATGGGCCTTCATCGGGCGCGCCCTGATGGTCCTCGGATACTTCTCGGTGGTCGGCTACCAGCTCTACATCCTGGGCGACCACATCGCGCTCCCCGCAGGGCTGACCCCGCCCGCCGCGATGGCGGTGCTCACCCCCGTGTCGATGGTCGCGATGGCCGTCTCCACGGTGGTCGGCGGCCTGCTGTCCGACCGCTGGAACCGCCGCAAGGTGTTCGTCGGAGTATCGGCCGCCCTCGCCGGGCTGGTCATGGTGGTCCCCGTCGTCAGTCCTACGTGGACGGGCATGCTCGTGTTCAGCGCGCTCAACGGCCTGGCCTTCGGATGCTTCATGGCCGTCGACACCGCGCTCGTCACCCTGGTGCTGCCCCGCGCCGAGGACGCCGCCCGCGACATGGGCGTACTGAACATCGCGAACGCAGGCCCCCAGATCATCGCCCCGTTCGTCGCCTCCGCCGTGGTCACCACCCTGGGCGGCTACACCCCGCTGTTCCTGGTCGGCGGCGCGCTCTCGCTGATCGGCGCACTGGCGATCCTCCCCATCCGCAGCGTGCGCTGACCCCTCCGGTCCCCGTTGCCCCGAGACCCCGTCGAAGTCTCCGGCCCCGGGTGCCCCTCAACCCCTGGGGGGGGGGGGAGGGGGGGCCACCCCCCCCCCCCGGGCCCCACCCCTTCCAGGCCACCCTCACACCCAGTTCCCAGTTCCCAGTTCCCAGTTCCCAGTTCCAAGTCCCCGGTTCCCGTTTTCCAGTTCGCCGTTTCCACTTCCTCTCCGAAGGAGCGTTCCTTGCAACGCAAGCGAGTTCTGCCGTTGGCCGCCCTGCTGCTCTGCGCGCCGGCCCTCGCCGGTACGGTGCCCGCCGCCGTGGCCGCGCCGCAGGCCGGACCGGAGCCCGCACCGGTGCCCGCGGCACCGCTGCGGATCCTGCTCACCAACGACGACGGCTACAACGCGCCCGGCATCCGGCTGGCCTTCGCGCGGCTGACCGCCGCCGGGCACGACGTCACCATCGTGGCGCCGCTGACCAACCAGAGCGGCGCCGGCACGAAGACGTCCAACTCCCCGTCCCTCACGGTCCGCCACCCCGAGCCGAAATTGTGGGCGGTCGACGGGACCCCCGGCGACTCGGTGCACTTCGGACTCTCCGAGGTGTTCGAAGGACGAGCGCCCGATCTCGTCGTGTCGGGCACCAACTTCGGCCCGAACGTGGCCGCGCTCGCCAGCCACTCCGGCACGGTCGGCGGCGCCGTCGCCGCACTGGACGCGGGCGTGCCCGCCATCGCCCTGAGCACCGGCGGCCTTTCGGCTCCCGACCCCGTGACCACGGTCAACGCCATGGGCCCGACGCTCGACTTCGCGGTCAAGCTGATCGACCGGCTGCGCTCGCGGGCCCGCTCCGGCCCGCTGCTGCCCCAGGGCGTCGGCCTCAACGTCAACCACCCCGTCGTGGGCGCCGACGGCAAGGGCACCCCGGCCGGGGTGGCGACCACCTTCCAGGACGCCCAGGCGCTCCTGAAGGCCGACTTCACGGATGCCGGCGACGGCACCTGGAAGGTCGGCGTGACGGTGGACCTGAAGACCCCGGCCCGCGGCAGCGACGTGGAAGCCGTCAGCGCCGGGAAGATCGCCGTCAGCCCGATGAACGCCGACTGGAACACCGGACCGGTCGACTTCGCCGTCACCGCCGCCCTGCTCACCGGGCTCCGTCCGTAGATCTCCACACCAGCAGGCCTTCCGGAGGCGGGGCGGGCGTCCCGCGCCCCGTCCCGCCCCCGGACGGTCCCCGACCCAGGAGTACGGATGCAGCGGCTCTCGCACCGGATCACCCGGCTTTCCACGGCAACGGCAAGACCCTTCTACGGCACGGTGCTCGCCCTCACCGCGCTGATCGCCACCGCTCTACCGGCGACCGCCTCTCCCGGCGGCCTCCCCGGCGGTGTTCCGGGCGGCCCGCCGGACGTTTTGCCCCGCCCGGTCGTCTCCGTCGCGCAGGGCGCGCTGCGCGGGCGTGCCCATGACGGGGCGCAGGAGTTCCTCGGCGTGCCCTACGCCGCCGCACCGGTCGGGGGGAACCGGCTACGTGCCCCGCAGGCGCCCCGGCACTGGAACGGGGTGCGCGAAGCCGTCGAACAGGCCCCGGCATGCCTGCAGTTCTCGCCGTTCGGGCTGCGCGATCCCTCGGCCGTCAGCGAGGACTGCCTGTACCTGGACGTGTACCGGCCCGGCCGGACCCGCGCGGGGGCCCGGCTGCCGGTGATCCTCTGGATGCACGGGGGCGCGTACAGCCAGGGCACCGGTACCCAGTTCGGCGGGCGCACGATGGCCGAGCTGACCGGCTCCGTCGTGATCAGCATCAACTACCGCCTCGGCCAGCTGGGTTACCTGGGCCTCCCCGAACTGGGCCGGGAGAACGCGCTGCGCTCCGGCTCCTTCGGCCTGATGGACCAGATCCAGGCGCTGCGCTGGACGAGGGAGAACATCGCGGCCTTCGGCGGCGACCCGGGCAACGTCACGGTCTCCGGCCAGTCCGCGGGCAGCGGTTCGGTGTGCGGACTGCTCGCCGCCCCGCCGGCGGCCGGGCTGTTCCACCGGGCCGTCCTGCAGAGCGGGCCGTGCACGCTGCTGCGTACGCCCGACGGCGCGCGGGCCGAGTCCGAGGCGCGGGCCTTCGCCGCGGGCGCGGGCTGTTCCGAGCCGGCCGGGGTCGTGGCGTGTCTGCGTGCCGCATCCGGGCAGGCCCTGGTGGACGCGGCCCGTACGCACGCCACTTCGGGTCCCGCGTCGGGCGACGGACTGCTGCCGCGGGATCCTGCCGCCGCGATCTCGGCCGGGTCCTGGAACAAGGTCCCGGTCCTGATCGGGAGCACCCGCTCCGAGGCGCGCTTCTTCGTCGCGCTGACCCAGCCCGCCCTGACGGCCGAGCAGTACGCCCGGCAGGTCCTCGCGGGCTACGGCGCGGCCGGGCCGGAGATCCTCGCCCGCTACCCGGTCGCCGCGCACGGATCCCCGTACCTGGCGCTGTCGGCGGTCATGACCGATTCGACGTTCGCCTGCGAAACCGCGCGGACGGCGCAACTGTTCGCCCGCCAGGTCCCCACCTTCGCCTACGAGTTCGACGACCCCGACTCGCCGACACTGGCGGGCGCACAGGTCCCCGGCCTCGACGAGTCGAACGCGCACAGCGCCGAACTCGCCTACCTGCACGACTTCACGATGGGCGAGCGGCCCCTGACCTCCGTCCAAGTCGCCCTGGCGACACGGATGAAGCGCTACTGGGGCGCCTTCGCCCGCCACGGTGTTCCCGCCGTCGCGGCGCAGGCCACCTGGCCGGCGGCCGGACCGGGCGGCACGGTACTGAAGCTGGCGCCCGCGGGGGACCGGCTCGACCGGGGGTTCGCGGCCGACCACCAGTGCGGCTTCTGGCGCGACCAGCCCTCCCGGCCGCTCTGACGGGAGACGAGACCCGGTGATCCGTACGGGGTGATCCGCGCGCGCGTCAAC
>NZ_JBHWMB010000156.1:0-6004 GCF_042730015.1 Streptomyces sp. NPDC059957
ACCACGTTCTTGGCGACCCAGCGCATCGCGTAGGCGGCCGACCGGTCGACCTTGGACGGGTCCTTGCCCGAGAAGGCGCCGCCACCGTGACGGGCCATGCCGCCGTAGGTGTCGATGATGATCTTGCGGCCGGTCAGACCGGCGTCGCCCATCGGGCCGCCGATCTCGAAGCGGCCGGTCGGGTTCACCAGCAGGCGGTAGCCCTCGGTGTCCAGCTTGATGCCGTCCTCGACGAGCTGGGCCAGCACGTGCTCGACCACGAACTCGCGGATGTCCGGCGCGAGCAGCGAGTCCAGGTCGATGTCCGCCGCATGCTGCGAGGACACGACGACCGTGTCGAGGCGGACGGCCTTGTCGCCGTCGTACTCGATGGTGACCTGGGTCTTGCCGTCGGGACGCAGGTACGGGATGGTCCCGTTCTTGCGGACCTCGGAGAGCCGCTTGGACAGGCGGTGCGCGATGTGGATCGGGAGCGGCATGAGCTCGGGGGTCTCGTCGCAGGCGTACCCGAACATCAGGCCCTGGTCGCCGGCACCCTGCTTGTCGAGCTCGTCCTCGTCGCCCTCGACCCGCTTCTCGTACGCGGTGTCGACGCCCTGCGCGATGTCCGGGGACTGCGCGCCGATGGACACCGACACGCCACAGGAGGCGCCGTCGAAGCCCTTCTTCGAGGAGTCGTAGCCGATCTCGAGGATCTTGTCGCGGACGAGCTGCGCGATCGGCGCGTACGCCTTCGTCGTCACCTCTCCCGCGATGTGGACGAGACCGGTGGTGATGAGGGTCTCCACGGCGACGCGCGAGGTGGGGTCCTCGGTGAGGAGCGCGTCGAGGATGGTGTCGCTGATCTGGTCAGCGATCTTGTCGGGGTGACCCTCGGTCACAGACTCCGAGGTGAAGAGACGACGGGACACAACGCTCCCTGGGGTTGCAGCGGCTGCTGGCTGAAATATTGGTGGAACCACATCGGAGGCTGCGCCCGATCACGTTCCGGCTGCAGTTTATCGGTCGCCACCGTTCGCCGGACCACCCGTCTCGCCCTATGGGAGCCGTGTGACCTGCGACACTCCATTCTTACTCAAGGATCAGCCTGCGGAAAGGGCCTCCGCTCAGGCGCGTCGCGCCGCGAGTCGCGGCGCCACCTGATCCCAAATCACGTCTGCCAGAGATTCCTTCGGACCGTAGGGGACGGCGAGCTCTCTTCCGTCGGAGGCCAGGATGACCGCCTCGTTCTCCTCGGAACCAAAGGTCTTCGCCTCACCCACCTCGTTGACGACGAGAAGGTCACACCCCTTGCGGAGGAGCTTGCTCCGCCCGTTGGCGAGTACGTCGTCGGTCTCGGCGGCGAAACCCACGACGACCTGGCCCTCCCGGGGCCGGTCGGCGGAAATCTCCGCGAGAATGTCCGGATTCCGCACGAGGGTGACCGGTGCGGGGTCCTGTCCGTCCTTCTTCTTGATCTTCCCGCCCGCGTACTCGGCGGGCCGGAAGTCGGCCACGGCCGCGGCCATCACCACCGCGTCGGCGTCCGCGGCGGCCTTGAGCACGGCCTCGCGCAGCTGCAGGGCCGTCCCCACCCGTACGAGGTCCACCCCGGCCGGGTCGGCGAGCGCGGTGTTGGCGGAGACCAGGGTGACCCGGGCCCCGCGGGCGACCGCGGTACGGGCGAGGGCGTAGCCCTGCTTGCCCGAGGAGCGGTTGCCGAGGAAGCGGACCGGGTCCAGCGGTTCGCGCGTACCGCCCGCACTGATCACCACGTGCCGCCCGGCGAGGTCGGGCTCGGCCGCCCCGCGGGCCAGGACCCTGACGCACACCTCGAAGATCTCCTCGGGGTCGGGCAGCCGCCCCTTGCCGGTGTCCTTGCCGGTGAGCCGGCCGACGGCCGGCTCGATGACCACGGCGCCGCGCCGGCGCAGGGTGGCCACGTTCTCCCGGGTCGCCGGGTGCTCCCACATCTCGGTGTGCATCGCGGGTGCGAACACCACCGGGCAACGTGCGGTGAGCAGGGTGTTGGTGAGCAGGTCGTCGGCCAGCCCGTGGGCGGCCTTGGCCAGCATGTCGGCGGTGGCCGGGGCGACGACGACGAGGTCGGCGCCCTGCCCGATGCGTACGTGCGGCACCTCGTGGACGCTCTCCCAGACCTCGGTGGAGGCCGGGTTCCCGGAGAGGGCGGCCCAGGTGGCCTCTCCGACGAAGTTCAGCGACGCCGCCGTCGGCACCACGCGCACGTCGTGCCCGGACTCGGTCAGCCGGCGCAGCAGCTCGCACGCCTTGTAAGCGGCGATCCCGCCACTGACTCCGAGCACGACCTTCGGCTTACCCACCACACACGCCCCTTCGACTGACTGCGACGACACCTCTATGACACACCACAGGCCCGGCAGATGTTCTGCCGGGCCTGTGGTGAAAGGAAACTCGTGCCTTACTGAGCCGGGGCCTCGATGGCCTCGGAGGTCAGCAGACCCGCGTTGATCTCGCGCAGCGCGATCGAAAGCGGCTTCTCGTGGACGTGGGTGTCCACCAGCGGGCCGACGTACTCGAGCAGGCCCTCACCGAGCTGCGAGTAGTACGCGTTGATCTGACGGGCACGCTTGGCCGCGTAGATCACGAGGCTGTACTTCGAGTCCGTGGCCTCGAGCAGCTCGTCGATCGGCGGGTTGATGATGCCCTCGGGCGCAGTAATGGAAGAGGACACGCTCTACCTTCCGAAGATGGGGTAATACCTAGAAGTGTCGTTTCGGACCGTCCGGACCGGTTGAACACCGGTCAACGATCAGACGACATTCATCAACGTTAGCAGCTCGCGCGCCACGTCCTCGACCGAGGTGTTGACCAGGGTGGTGTCGAACTCGGATTCGGCAGCCAGTTCGATCTTGGCGGCGCCGAGCCTGCGCTCGACGACCTCCGCGGATTCGGTGCCCCGGCCGGTGAGCCGGCGGACCAGTTCGTCCCAGCTCGGAGGAGCCAGGAAGACCAGCTGTGCCTCGGACATGGACTCGCGCACGAGCCGTGCGCCCTGGAGATCGATCTCCAGCAGGACCGGCTCGCCGTTCTCCAGGCGTTCCAGCACTGCGCCGCGCGGTGTGCCGTAGCGGTTGCCCGCGAACTCGGCCCACTCCAGCAGCTCGCCATTGGCGATCAGCTTGTCGAACTCGTCGTCGTTGACGAAGAAGTAGTGGACTCCGTGTCGCTCACCGGGCCGCGGCTTGCGGGTGGTGGCCGACACCGAGAGCCATACCTCGGGGTGAACCTTGCGCATATGCGCGACGACCGTGCTCTTGCCGACCCCCGAAGGGCCGGAGAGCACGGTCAGCCGCGGACGAACCTCTGCTGCCATAGAGCGATTATCCAGCTTCTCGGGACTGCCTGAGAACGCCGGGAGAACTTCGGACGACGCCTTAGGCGGCGTTGCCGCCGAACTCGCGCTCCAGAGAGGCGATCTGGTTGGAACCGAGACCTCGGACACGCCGGGACTCGGAGATGCCGAGGCGCTCCATGAGCTGCTTGGCGCGCACCTTGCCGACGCCAGGCAGGGACTCCAGGAGAGCGGAAACCTTCATCTTGCCGATGACGTCGTTCTCCTGCCCCAGCTTGATGACGTCGTGCAGGGAGGCGCCGGAGTGCTTGAGTCGATTCTTCACCTCGGCCCGCTCCCGGCGAGCCGCGGCGGCCTTTTCGAGCGCTGCTGCGCGCTGTTCAGGGGTAAGGGGCGGAAGAGCCACGCCTACGTCACCTCGGATGTCGAACTGTCGGATACGGACCAGTGGAATGCCGGAAGGCATCACACCAGGGCGAGCTCCCGAACAGCGGTGGTGCTCGATCGCCGCTCGTTCGCTCTGCTCGGAGACTAGCGGCCATGACCGCTCCAGTCAGCGAGAACGGACGAAAAGTCCTGGTCAGCCTCCACTGAACCGTACATCACGGACAAACCACCCCGGATTTGTCCGGTGAAAGACGTTCGAATCTCGTCAGCGAGTGCGATGAGCCAGTCCGACGGCGTCCTCGAACGCCCCGATCCCGCGTCCGGCGAGTGCCGCGCGCAGGTCGTCGCGGATCCTCAGGGGTGCGGACGGATCGTTGAACAGGGCGGTGCCCACCGCCACGCCGGAAGCACCGGCGAGAACGAATTCGAGCGCGTCCCGGCCGGAGGCGATCCCGCCCATCCCGAGGATGGGAACCCGCCGGACGGCGCCGGCCAGCATCGCGCCGTGGACCTGGAAGACGCAGCGGACGGCGACGGGCCGGATCGCCGGGCCGGAGAGGCCTCCGGTGACCCCGGCGAGGGCCGGGCGCATGGTGTCGGTGTCGATGGTCATCCCGAGGACGGTGTTGATCATCGAGAGCCCGTCGGCGCCCGCTTCCGTACAGGCGGCCGCGATGTCGGTGATCCGCGTCACGTCGGGGGTCAGCTTGGCGTAGACGGGCAGTGCGGGGTCGGCCGCCGCCTTGACCGCCTCGACCACCTCGAAGGAGGCGTCGGCGTCGCAGGCGAAGACGAGGCCGCGGTTCGCGACGTTGGGGCAGGAGATGTTGGCCTCGATGCCGACCACGCCGGGCTGCCCGGTCAGCCGGGCGGCCGCCTCGGCGAACTCCTCCGTACGCTCCCCCGCGACCGATACGAGGACCCGCGCCCCGCGCTCGGCCAGCCAGGGCAGCTCGTGCTCGACGAAGTGGGCGATGCCGGAGCCCTGGAGCCCGATGGAGTTCAGCATCCCGCTGGGGGTCTCTGCCATCCGGGGCGTGGCGCGGCCGGAGCGGACGTACGGCATCACGGTCTTGGTGGTGATGGTGCCGAGCTCGTCCAGGGGGGTGAACCGGTGCAGCTCGCGGCCGTAGCCGGCGCAGCCGGAGGCGGTGGAGACGGGGTTGGGGAGGGTGACGCGGGCGCCGAGGGGCGCGGACATGTCGACGTCTTCGGGGCTCAGGGTGTTCACCGGCCCTCGCCCGCCTTCGGGGTCATGGCGGCCGCGCCTTCGAGGTCCCCGGGCAGGGTTCCGGCGTCGTCCCAGCGGACGGTGGCGCCGTCGAAAACGGGGCCGGATGTGCAGGAGCGAAGGAAACGGGTGACGCCGTCGGGGCCGGTGACGGGCAGGACGCAGCTCATGCAGATCCCGATGCCGCAGGCCATGGCCTCTTCGACGGCGGTGTGGCTGGTGGCCCCGGCGGCCGTGGCGATCTCCGTGACGGCCTTGAGCATGCCCATCGGGCCACAGGAGTGGACCTCGGTGGCGCCGGTCACCGTGATGGCCTCGGGGAGCACGTCGGTCACCCGGCCCCGCCGTCCGGCCGAACCGTCGTCGGTGACCACGTACACGTGCTCGGCGAGGGCCTCGGCCCGCTCGACTCCGAACAGCCGGTCCTCGGTGGCCGCGCCGAGCACGAAGGCGACCCGGCCGCCGCGGCCGAGGATCTCCTCGGCGAGGGCGAACATCGGGGCGCTGCCGTAGCCGCCGGCGACGAGGACGGCGCCGACCGGGCCGTCGGGGAGCGGGAAGGGGGTGCCGAGGGGGGCGATGAGGTCGACGGTGTCCCCGGGCCGGTGCGCGGCCAGTGCCCTGGTCCCGCGGCCGGCCTCGGCGAAGACGAACTCGACGCTGCCCTGGTCCGGGTCGGCGCGATGGATGGAGAACGCCCGGCGCAGCAGTGTGCTCGCATCCCGGCCGCCGATGGCGAGGGCTCCGAAGTGGCCGGGGCGCACGCCGGTGACGCCGGGGGCGTCGAGGACGAGGTGGCGGTAGGCCCCTACGGGCGTGATCCGCCGGATCGTGGCGACTGTCTGTACTGGGGGCACGCGGGGCGCTCCGTCCGGGGTAGGGGCCGTAACCCCCCACCCCATGATCGCCCCGGTACCCCCCGCACCACACCGGTCCGAAGCCCCGACCCCGCGGGCCGTACGCCCTTCCCGCTGCGCGGTGCGAAGTCCCCGACCCGCCCTTCCACCGTTCCCCGGGGCTCCGCCCCGGACCCCCGCTCCTCAAACGCCGGAGGGGCTGGGTGTATCCAGCCC
>NZ_JBHWMB010000157.1:0-5534 GCF_042730015.1 Streptomyces sp. NPDC059957
GCCTTTCAGCGCCGATGGTACTGCAGGGGGGACCCTGTGGGAGAGTAGGACGCCGCCGAACAATCATTGTGGGAAAGCCCCGCACCAACCTCTTACGGGGTTCGGTGCGGGGCTTTTCTGCGTTCACGGAGCTTCTCGGATTCAGGTTTCCGAGGGCCGCCAGACGTAGCGGACGTCCGGCTCGAGCTCCTCATTACGCAGTCGTCGCCCGGGACTATCGCGGAGGAGCGACCCTGCGGCATCCGGATTTGAGTTCGCTGCACGCAGCGGCAGGGCTGCGAACTGGGATAGGGAGAAGGCGCGTTGGGCTCATCGTCCGCCGCGGCAGGGACGGTCCAAGACCTCACTGACCCGTTCGGCCAACTGCTACGGGCTTCACCGGCGTTGTGAAGGCCGCTGTGCCCTTCACCGGCCCGGTTCGAGAACGGTGAGCCGGCGCCGTTGGACATGAGTGCCGCGCACGAGGTCGTCGGACCCCATGTGGTGGTGAGGGACCCCGAGACCAACTTCCTGCTGGTGAGCACGGCGGAGGGAGAGGAGACGGGCGTGTACTTCAGCAGCCCGACCGGCATCACCTTCAACCGTTTCGGAGGCGACGGGGTCATGGACCTCCTGGCCGTCCTCCTGCAACGGCTGGATGCTGTGCTCGTCGTCCCCGGCGGGGTGACCGTGCTCCAGCGGAACGAGGACCGCGAGTTTCTGCCCGCCTCCCTCAGGGACGAGTGGCCCGTCGTCGTGGCCCGTACCGGAGCGGAGATCACCCGGGCGATCCGCGCCGCCTGAACGAACGGACCCCTCGTCTCCCCGCGGCAGCGGTCGCCGACCAGTGTGGAAGCGGCCGCTGAGCCCGGCAAGCCCCTAAGCATCCGGGGGATCCCCCGAAGTCTGACGTCCGCAAGGTGGTGTTCGGCCCGAGTCGGCAGACGGCCCACCGAGGCTTTGCCCAGTGCAGCCGGGCCCGGGTCTGGGCCTGTGAGCGGTCAGGTATTTCGGCTCTACCAGGGATCGTGTGAGGCCGCCGGGATATGGGTCGAGGAGGACGCGTTGGCGTAGGAGCTCGAGGTTGGCTCGGCCGTAGGCCATGCGCTTGATGAGCTTGACGCGGGTGACGTGGCCCTCGACCTGGCCGGAGCTCCACGGTGTGGAGAGTCCTGCGGTGACGGCGTCGAAGTCGCGTCGCAGGCCGCTGACCAGTGAGTGGAGGGCTGGGAGGTCGTCGGCAAGGCCTCGCTCCATCCAGTCGGGAAGTTGGTCGCCCCGGAGATGGTGAAGCATTTCGGTGAAGTCATGGACGTGCCGTGCGGCGGCGCGCCTAGCTTGGAGCCGGTGAATCGCTTCGTCAGAGGTCGACGCGATGCTCCGCAGCCGATGGGTCATCGACGGAGCCATAGCGCAGGACGGCGTGCGCGGGGCGGAACGGCAGGTCGTTCAGGATGGGTGCCATGACAGCGAGGAGCGCGTCGGCGTCCGGTCCGTAGGCGTAGAGGACGACCTCGCCGCCTCCGTACTCGTTTCCGTCGAACTCGCCGACGTCGGCTTGCTCGATCGCCTCGGTCAGCAGGGACTGGGCCTGGCGGACGGCCTCCCGCTGGCTTGGATCGCCGAGGCCTGCGTCGGCCAGTCGGTAGTGAGCGATGACAGCATGCTCAACTTCGGTTTCTGCTTCGTCGCTGTCGGCCATGCGGGAAACGCTCTCATCCCGGACCGACATCCTCGCCGGCCTGGCCCTGATGAGGCTCCATGCATTTCCCCTGGCTGCTTGGAGCTGGGCCACGGAGGCTGTGTCAGTACCTCCTGCCATCATTCTTCGATGATCGACGAGTACGAGAAGCTGCTGGCGGGGCTGGACGATGTTGACTGGGCCGGCCTGGAGCATGCCTACGGGTCGGCGCATGACGTTCCAGGGCATATACGCACCCTGTGCGGGAGTGACGATGAGGCGCGGGAGCAGGCGTTCATCAGACTGTTCAGCAGCATTCTTCATCAGGGCTCGCGCTACTCGGCTTCTCCGGTCGCGGTGCCGTTTCTCGCGAGAATCGCCATCGCGGGGCCTGCAGCCGCCCGCCAGGACACGATGCTGCTGCTCACCCGCCTGGCTGTCGACTGGCACGACGGGTACGACGTGACCACCGGTATCAACGTGGCTGGATGGCGTGCGGCCGCAGCGGAGTGCGGGCCGGCGGAGCTTCTGCCGTGGTACGAGGACCAGCTGGCCGTCGAGACGGATCCCGAGAAGCGCGCAAGGCTGCATGAGATGCGGGACTGGGTGGCGGCCGGCAACTCGTTCGACTCCCGGTGGTCGGCGCTGCAGGCATACGATGCGGTCCTTGCCGAACTCCCCGGCCTTCTTGTCCTGCTCGACGACGATGACGTCCGTCTGCGGACCCGGATCGCCTACCTCCTGGCCTGGTTTCCCGAAGTATCCGCCACCTCCCTGCCCCGCCTCATGACCCTTGCCGCACACGAGAAGGACCCGGTCACCGCAGCCACCGCGCTGCTCGCCGCCGGCCTCGTCGGCCCCCCTTCCGCGGTCGAGGACATCCCCCCGTACCTGGATGCCGCCGACCCTCTGATGCGGTGGGCCGCAGCCACCGCCCCCGTCCGCCTCGCCGGCCTCGACGAAGCGCCCGTCGGCCCCGAACTGCTCGGCAGGGCCGTCACGGAACTCACCGCCGCAGCCCACAGCAGGTTCGATCACGCGACCGACTACTTCGAAGGCGACCTTCACGGTCACATCGAGCGCACCCTCCACGCGCTCCCGCCCACCTCAGAGCTGACCGCCGCGCGCGAGGCGCTCGACGCATGCCTGCCCCGCATCGCCCGGGACCGCTCCGGATCCCGCACCCGCAAAGCCATCGAGCAACTCTTCCCCGCTCCGCGGCCGCACCCTGCATCTCGCTACGCTGATCTGACCGTGGCGCAGCAGGAACTGCTGGCCGATCTCGCCGGCCATCAGCACGCCTGGGTCATCCGCTCGTCCGCCGGCCGGCTGCGTGAACTCGGCCTTCCGTGCTCGCAGGAAGCCTTGCAGTCCTTCGTCGGCGTGCTCCGCACGGCCTGAAGCCCCGCAGCCCTGCGCCGTGAACGAAGCCAGGTACTCAAGAACGTGAAGGGCAGCCAAGGCTGTTCAGCGCGACACGCACGCTCAACAAGCGGGTGGCCCTGCTCTCACCTGTGAGGCGCTCGTTCCAGTTCCTCACTCAGTTGAAAAACAGAACACGTGAGGCGACGAGCTGCCCTGGCCGATTTCAAGATCCTCATCAGCCCTCCGGGACGCGGTCCTACGAGCCGGACCTTGACCTCCTACGCCGACTTGCACTCCGCGCCCCGTGACCCTGCGGCATCCCAAGATCCCCGACAGAGCCGAATTGCGTGACCGTCCACAGGGGCCCGCCTCCACCACGTCATCCTCGACGAGCTGGGCGCCCGCGGGGAACTGGACCGGTTGCGCTGCGCGACCGACTCCGTCGGCATGCGGAATGCGAGAGCGGGCCTCCGACGGGACCGAATCCGACGAGAAGATCGCGCCACGATCCCACCTGGGAGTCATCGCTGAGCGGCAGCTGAAGGACCGCTCAAGATCGCTAGGCGCGAGGGTGCGGACAGTGTCCGCCAGGGCCGGCCGTGGAGCCTTCCGACGGAGGGCAGAGCGCTGCTGGTCGCGGCACCGGACCGGTCTTTGCCCGCATGAAGCCCTGGAAGACCCTCCGCGACTGCCGACTCAAAGGTGACGGTGTCCACCACGCCATGCGCGGCATCGCGCCCCTGCACAACCTCGCCCTCGCCGGATGGGCGAGCGGACCGTGCAGCGAACAACAGCCACGTGCGCACCCGCTCAGAGAGCAGGCCGACCGTGGCGTCGACCGAGTGTTGCCGTGCGGGGTGGAGGAGCTGGACCGGTACCGCGCGCTGTCCATTGGGACGACAAGGAGGCCGGTGCCGGGCGGGAGGAAGGACGTCGCTTCACCGCCGAGGTCACGGAGTTTGGCAGCCCGGTACGGCCGATGGACCTGCGGATGGCCTTGGGCGGTCGGGGAGGGCTGCGGTGGTGGCGTCGTCGGCAGCTGGTGCTGCACCTCCCATTCCGTGGGCGAGTGCGAAGTGACGGCCGCCAGGGTGGTCGCGTCGCTGCTGGAAGGGCGCGGCTGGGTGGAGGAACTGGCCGAGCAGTGCGCCCAGTTGGCGCCGCCCGACGGGGTGGAGGCAGAGGACCACAGCTGGCACCTGGAACGGGTGGCTACCCGCCTGGTGCGATGTCTGGAAGCAGGTCGACTGGGCTTCCGGTGGCCGGTGAGACGCCGGCCCTGGTCGAGGCGGCCGTGGATGGCCTCGGCGTGTGGTGCGGTGAGGGGGCCAGCTCGGCGCTGACTCAGCTGCGCGAGGACGCCTCTCGTCGGCGTCCCCTTACTCGGGTGTTTGTGGCTGCGTGGCAGAGGGTTGCCCCTGACCTGCCGGAGGTCCTGTTCCGGCAGGGCGATGCCTTCGTCCAGGCGGGCGGGAATGCTGGACGCGACCGCCTTCCACCCCTTCCCTGATGGCAACGCCTGCCTCGGCATGCTCACCCTCGCCCGTGTGCTGGAGCTGGAGGGTGTCCGGCTGGACCAGGTGCGGCAGACCTGGCCGCTCTGGTCTGCTCGGTGAGCGGGGTGTGGGACAGCAGTACGCGGATCTCCCGGGCGAGGGAGTTGATGTCGACCTGGTGGCTGGTGTCAATGGTCCGGACGGGGCCGCCCAGGTCGAGCGGGCCGGGATGGGATGCCCAGGCAGACACGCGGTCGTGGATCTGCTTCAGGGTGAGGTCCTGGTCGAGGTGCCCTGGGTGGCGCTTGCGCGTACGGAAGCGTTCGGCGACTAGGGCGGCGTCGGCAGCGAGAGCGAACAGGATGTCGTCGGCGGCCCGGCTCAGCCGGTGGCGCCAGGCGTGATCACCTACGCCGAGGGAGTCGTAGAGCGACTCGAGGATCACGTCCTTGTCGATGACCGGGAGGTCCAGCTCCGCGGCGCGACCGCGGGCCACCGTGCTCTTTCCGCTGGCCGGAAGGCCGGTAAGGATCACGAAGGAGTTGTCGCGCACGACGTCAGTGTGCGGCAGCCCGCACGGTGGCGAGGCGGACGGTGGCGAGGCGGACGGTGGCGGCCGCCCTACACGACGGTGGGGCGCCGTGTCGTGCCGATTTTGACCGTGCGGGGGGTGTGATGTAGAGTCAAACGGTTGCCTGGAACTGGACAAGTTCGGCAACGGCCCCCAAAGAAGCAATTCAGAGTGGGCACCCTCGACTCCTCATCCAGGAACCTGAAGCCGGGAAATCCGGTGGAAAACTTCTGATAGAGTCGGACTCGCCGGAAAGGGAAACGCGAAAGCGAAGAACTGGAAAGCGAAACCCGCTTCGACCGGGAATCGGACACGAAAGAGTCTGATAGAGTCGGAAACGCAAGAACAGAACAGAACGAAAGCCCGGAGGAAAGCCCGAGAGGGTGAGTACAAAGGAAGCGTCCGTTCCTTGAGAACTCAACAGCGTGCCAAAAATCAACGC
>NZ_JBHWMB010000158.1:0-5447 GCF_042730015.1 Streptomyces sp. NPDC059957
GGGGCCGGGAGCCGGGCCGCCGGGGGCCGCCGGGGGCCGCCGGGGGCCGCCGGGGGCCGCCGGGGGCCGCCGGACAGTCACAGCCGGCCACCAGGCCGGCCCCGCCGGTCACGCCACCGCGAACACCGCCACCCAGACCCCCTCCGCCGCCTCCCGGAAGGTCACCACCAGGTCCATGCCCACCCGCAGCTCCGCCCCCTCCGCGCCGACGACCTCGGTCATCATCCGCGGCCCCTCCGCGAGGTCGACCACCGCCGCCACGTACGGCACCCGCTCCCCGAAGGGCGGCAGATCGTTCCTGTGGATCACCGACCAGGTGTAGAGCGTGGCCCGCCCGCTCGCCGTCTCCCACGTCACCCGGTCCTCCCCCGCCCAGCAGGCCGGGCAGAACTCCCGCGGGTAGTGGTGCGCCTTGCCGCACTCCCCGCAGCGGCGCAGCAACAGCCGGCCCTCCGCCGCCGCGTCCCAGTAGGGCCGCGTGAAGTCGTCGATCTCCGGCAGGTCGAACCGCGCAGCCGTACCGGCTCCAGTACTCACGACACCACTCCTCCGGGACACACCCACCTGACGTACCGTCAGTTCACCGGATCCCGCCCCATCCCACAAGTCCCCACCCCCGACGCCCGCCCCCGGCGCCCACCGCCGGCGCCCACCGCCGGCGCCCCACCCTCCACCACTCCCCGTAATCGATCCGCAACCGATTCCCTCCTCGTCCGAGACCCACCGCCCGCGTACGGCGATACGCTCACACCTCATGCCCGGAGCCCCCACAGCACCCGACCTGTCCACCCAGCCCCGCCCGGTCTACGTGATCGGCGCCGGCCCCGGCGGCCTCGCCGTCGCCGCCGCGCTGCGCGCCCGAGGGGTCCGCGCGGTGGTCGTGGAGAAGTCGGAGTCCGTCGGCGCTTCCTGGCGGCGGCACTACGACCGCCTCCACCTGCACACCACGCGCCGCCTCTCCGCCCTGCCGGGCCTGGCCATGCCGCGCCGCTTCGGACGCTGGGTAGCGCGCGAGAACGTGGTGCGCTACCTGGAGAAGTACGCCGAGTTCCACGAGCTGGAGATCGCCACCGGCATCGAGGTGACCCGCATCGAGCCCTCCACGAACCCGGCCGACCCGGCGGACTCGGCGGACTCCGGGGACTCCCTCCCCAGCACCCCCGGCTGGACCCTGCACGCCACCGGCGGCCGCATCATGGCGGCCCGGGCCGTGGTGGTCGCGACCGGGTACAACCACACCCCCCTCATCCCCGACTGGCCCGGCCGGAACACCTACCCGGGCCCGCTCGCCCACGCCTCCGAGTACCGCAACCCCGCCCCCTACGCCGGCCAGGACGTCCTCGTCGTCGGCGTCGGCAACACCGGCGCCGAGATAGCGGTCGACCTCGCCGAGGGCGGCGCCGCCCGGGTCCGCCTCGCGGTGCGCACGGCCCCGCACATCCTGCGCCGCTCCACCGCCGGCTGGCCCTCGCAGCGGACCGGGATCCTGGTCCGGCACCTGCCCGTCCGGCTCGTCGACCGGCTCGGCGCGATCGTCGGCAAGGCCTCGGTCCCGGACCTGTCCGCGTACGGCCTCCCGCGCCCCACCACCGGCCTGTACACCAGGGTCAAGCAGGGGTCGATCCCGCTCCAGGACGTCGGCCTGATCGACGCGGTCCGCGCGGGCCGGGTGGAGCCCGTGGCCGCCGTCGAGTCCTTCGACGGAGCCGAGGTGGTCCTCGCGGACGGCTCGCGGATCACCCCGGACGCCGTGATCGCGGCCACCGGCTACCGCCGCGCCCTGGAGGGCCTGCTCGGCGACCTCGACGTACTGGACGACCGCGGGCGCCCCCGCACCCACGGCGCAAACACCCCACCCGACGCCCCGGGCCTCTACTTCACCGGCTTCACCAACCCCATCAGCGGCAACATCCGCGAACTGGCCCTGGACGCAAAGAAGATCGCCAAGTCCATCGCCCGCACGGCCCACCCATAAGCCCTCCCCGCCCCTCACCCCTTCCCCCCAGGCCCGTTGTCAGTGGCCTGGGGCAGCATCGGGATGTCGGACCGTCGACAAAACCATGGGGGATCATCGTGCCGATCACGAACCAACAAGCAGCAACCCGCTCCTTCCTGGAGCCGCTCTACCGGGACGCGTACTACCCGTATCACGTCCTCGACAAGGGCCGGGCCATCCTGCTCCGGCTGTGCGCGCGCATCGAGGCCGAGCAACCGGCGAACCTGCCCGCGCTGTACGTGCTGACGGGGGCGGCGACCGAGGAGTTCAACCTGCTGGAGGCGGAGTTCGAGGCCGCGGGGAGCGAAATCGAGACCGTGGCGCGCGAGGAGATAGCCGAGGACTTCGCGTTCGTGGCCTCCGCATACGGATTCGCGGACGCGGACATCGAGGCGCTCATCGCCCCCCGGGACTGGTGAGGGGCTCCGCGCGCGGCGAGGCCGGCCGGGCGGCGGGCGGCCGCTCCCCCAGCGCCGCCGCGGCCTCCTGACCTCGGCCGAATAATGGTCTGGACCGGACCCCGGTGATCTGAGACCGTTCCCAGGAAGGCCCCGGAAGTCATCCCGGAACCCGTACCGGGAGCACCCCGGGGCTGCCCCGAAGTGCGTCCGGGAGCCGGGCCGCGAGCGTTCCACACAGCACCTCCACCAGCTTTCCTGTGCATCCCTGTTCCTGACGGCACGTCAGTTCAGTAATCTGACTACGCGTCAGTTATTGAGATTCGTCGAGGTTCATCGAGCAGGAGCGGGCGGAACGATGCTTGGATCTACTCACGGCACCCTCACCACCGACTTCCGCGCACGTGTCGAGGCCTGCGGGGAGACCCCCAGGACGGCCGTCCACTCCACAGCGGCGCCGTCCGCCGAGGACACGGTCGCGCTGGACGTCAGCGGTCGGCCCCTGCACGCCGACGCCCCCGACCTGGACCGGTTCTTCCGGCCCGAGTCCGTGGCGGTCATCGGCGCCTCGGACGCCGACGGCAGACCCAACACCGGCATCACCCGCCAGCTCATCGCCTGGGCGGAACGCGTCGGCGCCCGGCTGCACCCCGTGCACCCCACCCGGGCCACGGTCTTCGGGCTGCCGTGCCACGCCTCCGTGGCCGACCTGCCCGAACAGGTGGACCTTGCGGTCCTCCTCGTAGCCGACCCGCTCCCGATCGTCGAGCAACTGGCAGAAGCCAAGGTCAAGTTCGCCGTGGCCTTCGCCTCCGGCTTCGCCGAGACCGGCGACGAGGGCGCCGCCGCGCAGGCCCGCCTGGGCGCCGCCGTACGGCGCTCGGGCCTGCGCCTCCTCGGACCCAACACGAACCTCAACGCCTTCGAGAAGTTCCGCGACGACCTCGACGGCCCGGCCATCGCGCTCATCACCCAGTCCGGCCACCAGGGCCGGCCGGTGTACACCCTCCAGGAGCTGGGCATCCGCCTCTCCCACTGGGCGCCCACCGGCAACGAGGCCGACCTCGAAACCTCCGACTTCATCTCCTACTTCGCCGAGCAGCCCGAGGTCGGGGCCATCGCCTGCTACGTCGAAGGCCTCAAGGACGGCCGGCAGTTCCTCCTCGCCGCCGACCGGGCCGCCCGCAACGGCGTGCCCGTCGTCGCCGTCAAGGTCGGCCGCACCGAGACCGGCGCCCGCATGGCCGCCTCCCACACCGGGAAGCTGACCGGCGCCGACACCGTCGTGGACGCCGCCATGCGGCAGTTCGGCGTCATCCGCGTCGACGGCCTCGACGAACTCCAGGACACCGCGGCCCTCCTGGCCCGCGCCCGGAAGCCCCTCGCAGACGGAGTGGTCGTCTACTCCATCTCCGGCGGCACCGGCGCCCACTTCTCCGACCTGGCGACCGAGGCGGGACTCAGCATCCCCACCCTCTCCCAGGCCAAGCAGGACGAGCTGCACCAGTGGATCCCGGAGTACCTGGGCGTCTCCAACCCCGTGGACAACGGCGGCCACCCGGTCGGCGACTGGCGCGGCCGCAAGATCATCGACGCCATCCTCGCGGACCCCTCGGTAGGCGTCCTGATCTGCCCCATCACAGGCCCCTTCCCCCCCATGAGCGACAAACTCGCCCAGGACCTGGTGGACGCGGCCGAGCAGACCGACAAACTCATCTGCGTGATCTGGGGCTCCCCCGTCGGCACGGAGGAGGCCTACCGCACCACGCTCCTCGGCTCCTCCCGGGTCGCCACCTTCCGCACCTTCGGCAACTGCATCACCGCCGTCCGCGCGTACCTAGGCCACCACCGCTTCACCTCCTCCTACCGCTCCCCCTTCGAGGACGCCCCGCGCACCACCTCGCCCTCCTTCCGCAAGGCCCAGGCCCTCATGCGCCCGGGCCAGCAGCTCAGCGAACACGCGGCGAAGCAGCTCCTGCGCGCCTACGGGATACGCGTGCCCCGCGAACAACTGGTGACCAGCGCCGCAGCGGCCGTACGGGCAGCCGGACTGGTCGGCTACCCGGTGGTCATGAAGGCCTCGGGCCCCCAACTCGCGCACAAGACGGAACTGGGCCTGGTCAAGATCGGCCTGACCTCGGCGAGCCAGATCCGGGACGCCTACCGCGAACTGACGGACATCGCACGCTACGAGAACGTCCCGCTGGACGGGATCCTCGTCTGCCAGATGGTGGAACGCGGCGTCGAAATGGTCGTCGGCGTCACCCAGGACGAACTCTTCGGCCCGACCGTGACGGTGGGACTGGGCGGGGTCCTGGTGGAGGTCCTGCACGACGTGGCCGTCCGGGTCCCGCCCTTCGGGGAGGACCAGGCCCGCGCCATGCTCGGGGAACTCCGCGGGCACGCGCTGCTGGAGGGCGTACGGGGAGCGCCCCCCGCCGACGTCGACGCGCTGGTGGAGGTCATCCTCCGGGTGCAGCGGATGGCGATGGAACTGGGCGACGAACTCTCCGAGCTCGACATCAACCCCCTGATGGTGCTTCCCCGGGGGCAGGGGGCGGTGGCCCTGGACGCGCTGGCCATCTGCCACTGACCTCCGGCGCCGGGCCGCCCCCGCCGGCGCCGCCCCCGCCGGCGCCGCCCGACTCCGGCGCCGCCCGACTCCGGCGCCGCCCGACTCCGGCGCCGGGCCGCCCGGCCTCCCGCTGCGCGGGGCGAAGTCCCCACTGCTGCGCCCCTTGCCGCTGCGCGGGGCGAAGTCCCCGACCCGCCCTTCCACCGTTCCCAGGGCCGCCCCTGACCCGGTCCTCAAACGCCGGACGGGCTGAAAGCGGGGCCCCGGGCTGCGCCCGGACCCCTGGGGCTCCGCCCCAGACCCCGGTCCTCAAACGCCGGACGGCTGAAATGGCGCGGGCGGTCTGAAAGTCCCACCCGCGGACGGGAGCGGGGGGCGGCCGGGCCGGGGACGGGGGCGGGGTGGGGTGTCGGCCTGGACGTAAAGCGTGATTTGTGGCGCTGGTACAGGCCGCGCCCTGTCGGAGTAGAGCAGAGGG
>NZ_JBHWMB010000159.1:0-5010 GCF_042730015.1 Streptomyces sp. NPDC059957
CTTCAGAACTAACACAGTGGACGCGAGCAACTGAGGACAAGCCCTCGGCCTATTAGTACCAGTCAGCTCCACCCGTTACCGGGCTTCCACATCTGGCCTATCAACCCAGTCGTCTACTGGGAGCCTTACCCTCTCAAGGAGGTGGGAATACTCATCTTGAAGCAGGCTTCCCGCTTAGATGCTTTCAGCGGTTATCCCTCCCGAACGTAGCCAACCAGCCATGCCCTTGGCAGGACAACTGGCACACCAGAGGTTCGTCCGTCCCGGTCCTCTCGTACTAGGGACAGCCCTTCTCAATATTCCTACGCGCACAGCGGATAGGGACCGAACTGTCTCACGACGTTCTAAACCCAGCTCGCGTACCGCTTTAATGGGCGAACAGCCCAACCCTTGGGACCGACTCCAGCCCCAGGATGCGACGAGCCGACATCGAGGTGCCAAACCATCCCGTCGATATGGACTCTTGGGGAAGATCAGCCTGTTATCCCCGGGGTACCTTTTATCCGTTGAGCGACGGCGCTTCCACAAGCCACCGCCGGATCACTAGTCCCGACTTTCGTCCCTGCTCGACCCGTCGGTCTCACAGTCAAGCTCCCTTGTGCACTTACACTCAACACCTGATTGCCAACCAGGCTGAGGGAACCTTTGGGCGCCTCCGTTACTTTTTGGGAGGCAACCGCCCCAGTTAAACTACCCATCAGACACTGTCCCTGATCCGGATCACGGACCGAGGTTAGACATCCAGCACGACCAGAGTGGTATTTCAACGACGACTCCACAACCACTGGCGTGGCCGCTTCAAAGTCTCCCACCTATCCTACACAAGCCGAACCGAACACCAATATCAAACTATAGTAAAGGTCCCGGGGTCTTTCCGTCCTGCTGCGCGAAACGAGCATCTTTACTCGTAGTGCAATTTCACCGGGCCTATGGTTGAGACAGTCGAGAAGTCGTTACGCCATTCGTGCAGGTCGGAACTTACCCGACAAGGAATTTCGCTACCTTAGGATGGTTATAGTTACCACCGCCGTTTACTGGCGCTTAAGTTCTCAGCTTCGCCACACCGAAATGTGACTAACCGGTCCCCTTAACGTTCCAGCACCGGGCAGGCGTCAGTCCGTATACATCGCCTTACGGCTTCGCACGGACCTGTGTTTTTAGTAAACAGTCGCTTCTCGCTGGTCTCTGCGGCCACCCCCAGCTCACGGAGTAAATCCGATCACCAGTGATGGCCCCCCTTCTCCCGAAGTTACGGGGGCATTTTGCCGAGTTCCTTAACCATAGTTCACCCGAACGCCTCGGTATTCTCTACCTGACCACCTGAGTCGGTTTAGGGTACGGGCCGCCATGAAACTCGCTAGAGGCTTTTCTCGACAGCATAGGATCATCCACTTCACCACAATCGGCTCGGCATCAGGTCTCAGCCTTATATGAGGGACGGATTTGCCTACCCCTCGGCCTACACCCTTACCCCGGGACTACCACCGCCCGGGCTGGACTACCTTCCTGCGTCACCCCATCGCTTACCTACTACAAGTCTGGGTCACCGGCTCCACCACTTTCCTTTCCCCGAAGGGTCCGGAACGGCTTCACGGGCTTAGCATCGCCTGATTCGATATTGGGCGTTTCAAAGCGGGTACCGGAATATCAACCGG
Source organism: Streptomyces sp. NPDC059957 (assembly GCF_042730015.1). Lineage (NCBI taxonomy): Bacteria > Bacillati > Actinomycetota > Actinomycetes > Kitasatosporales > Streptomycetaceae > Streptomyces > Streptomyces sp. NPDC059957. The sequence continues at coordinate 1,656 of NZ_JBHWMB010000159.1, forward strand.
TTGTCCATCGACTACGCCTGTCGGCCTCGCCTTAGGTCCCGACTTACCCTGGGCAGATCAGCTTGACCCAGGAACCCTTAGTCAATCGGCGCACACGTTTCTCACGTGTGTATCGCTACTCATGCCTGCATTCTCACTCGTGAACCGTCCACAACTAGCTTCCGCTGCTGCTTCACCCGGCACACGACGCTCCCCTACCCATCACAGCGGGCGTTGGCCCTATTGCTGCAATGACACGACTTCGGCGGTACGCTTGAGCCCCGCTACATTGTCGGCGCGGAATCACTTGACCAGTGAGCTATTACGCACTCTTTCAAGGGTGGCTGCTTCTAAGCCAACCTCCTGGTTGTCTCTGCGACTCCACATCCTTTCCCACTTAGCGTACGCTTAGGGGCCTTAGTCGATGCTCTGGGCTGTTTCCCTCTCGACCATGGAGCTTATCCCCCACAGTCTCACTGCCACGCTCTCACTTACCGGCATTCGGAGTTTGGCTAAGGTCAGTAACCCGGTAGGGCCCATCGCCTATCCAGTGCTCTACCTCCGGCAAGAAACACGTGACGCTGCACCTAAATGCATTTCGGGGAGAACCAGCTATCACGGAGTTTGATTGGCCTTTCACCCCTAACCACAGGTCATCCCCCAGGTTTTCAACCCTGGTGGGTTCGGTCCTCCACGAAGTCTTACCTCCGCTTCAACCTGCCCATGGCTAGATCACTCCGCTTCGGGTCTAGAGCGTGCAACTCAATCGCCCTATTCGGACTCGCTTTCGCTACGGCTTCCCCACACGGGTTAACCTCGCTACACACCGCTAACTCGCAGGCTCATTCTTCAAAAGGCACGCAGTCACGACCGTTATTCCGAAGAATAACGGCGACGCTCCCACGGCTTGTAGGCACACGGTTTCAGGTACTATTTCACTCCGCTCCCGCGGTACTTTTCACCATTCCCTCACGGTACTATCCGCTATCGGTCACCAGGGAATATTTAGGCTTAGCGGGTGGTCCCGCCAGATTCACACGGGATTTCTCGGGCCCCGTGCTACTTGGGAGATTCTTAAGCAAGCCGCTGATGTTTCGTCTACGGGGGTCTTACCCTCTACGCCGGACCTTTCGCATGTCCTTCGACTACATCAACGGTTTCTGACTCGCCGACCGGCCGGCAGACCGATCAAAAGAATTCCCACAACCCCGCATGCGCAACCCCTGCCGGGTATCACACGCATACGGTTTGGCCTCATCCGGTTTCGCTCGCCACTACTCCCGGAATCACGGTTGTTTTCTCTTCCTGCGGGTACTGAGATGTTTCACTTCCCCGCGTTCCCTCCACACTGCCTATGTGTTCAGCAGTGGGTGACAGCCCATGACGACTGCCGGGTTTCCCCATTCGGACACCCCCGGATCAAAGCTCAGTTGGCAGCTCCCCGGGGCCTATCGCGGCCTCTCACGTCCTTCATCGGTTCCTGGTGCCAAGGCATCCACCGTGCGCCCTTAAAAACTTGGCCTACAGATGCTCGCGTCCACTGTGTAGTTCTCAAGCAACGACCAGCCACCCATCACCCTCATCCGCAGACGAAGTTCACTGGGGCCGGCATCGCGAAGATAAAGCCTTTCGGCCGTACCCTCAGATACCCAACAACGTGCCAAGCACGATCCCCGCCACTCAAACTGTTTTCCACGCCGAAGCAGTACTCACAGAAGGTTTTGGAAACCGTGCCAACTAATCAACGTTCCACCCTGAGCTGACCGTGCAGAACGTTTGTCTGCAATCGGTACTGTGCTCCTTAGAAAGGAGGTGATCCAGCCGCACCTTCCGGTACGGCTACCTTGTTACGACTTCGTCCCAATCGCCAGTCCCACCTTCGACAGCTCCCTCCCTTACGGGTTGGGCCACCGGCTTCGGGTGTTACCGACTTTCGTGACGTGACGGGCGGTGTGTACAAGGCCCGGGAACGTATTCACCGCAGCAATGCTGATCTGCGATTACTAGCAACTCCGACTTCATGGGGTCGAGTTGCAGACCCCAATCCGAACTGAGACCGGCTTTTTGAGATTCGCTCCACCTCACGGTATCGCAGCTCATTGTACCGGCCATTGTAGCACGTGTGCAGCCCAAGACATAAGGGGCATGATGACTTGACGTCGTCCCCACCTTCCTCCGAGTTGACCCCGGCGGTCTCCTGTGAGTCCCCATCACCCCGAAGGGCATGCTGGCAACACAGGACAAGGGTTGCGCTCGTTGCGGGACTTAACCCAACATCTCACGACACGAGCTGACGACAGCCATGCACCACCTGTATACCGACCACAAGGGGGGCACTATCTCTAATGCTTTCCGGTATATGTCAAGCCTTGGTAAGGTTCTTCGCGTTGCGTCGAATTAAGCCACATGCTCCGCTGCTTGTGCGGGCCCCCGTCAATTCCTTTGAGTTTTAGCCTTGCGGCCGTACTCCCCAGGCGGGGAACTTAATGCGTTAGCTGCGGCACCGACGACGTGGAATGTCGCCAACACCTAGTTCCCAACGTTTACGGCGTGGACTACCAGGGTATCTAATCCTGTTCGCTCCCCACGCTTTCGCTCCTCAGCGTCAGTAATGGCCCAGAGATCCGCCTTCGCCACCGGTGTTCCTCCTGATATCTGCGCATTTCACCGCTACACCAGGAATTCCGATCTCCCCTACCACACTCTAGCTAGCCCGTATCGAATGCAGACCCGAGGTTAAGCCTCGGGCTTTCACATCCGACGTGACAAGCCGCCTACGAGCTCTTTACGCCCAATAATTCCGGACAACGCTTGCGCCCTACGTATTACCGCGGCTGCTGGCACGTAGTTAGCCGGCGCTTCTTCTGCAGGTACCGTCACTTTCGCTTCTTCCCTGCTGAAAGAGGTTTACAACCCGAAGGCCGTCATCCCTCACGCGGCGTCGCTGCATCAGGCTTTCGCCCATTGTGCAATATTCCCCACTGCTGCCTCCCGTAGGAGTCTGGGCCGTGTCTCAGTCCCAGTGTGGCCGGTCGCCCTCTCAGGCCGGCTACCCGTCGTCGCCTTGGTGGGCCATTACCCCACCAACAAGCTGATAGGCCGCGGGCTCATCCTTCACCGCCGGAGCTTTTAACCCCCGCCCATGCAGGCAGGAGTGTTATCCGGTATTAGACCCCGTTTCCAGGGCTTGTCCCAGAGTGAAGGGCAGATTGCCCACGTGTTACTCACCCGTTCGCCACTAATCCACCCCGAAGGGCTTCATCGTTCGACTTGCATGTGTTAAGCACGCCGCCAGCGTTCGTCCTGAGCCAGGATCAAACTCTCCATGAATGTTTACCGGTAATCCGGTGCACACGCACTTAGAGCGGGACAGTCA
>NZ_JBHWMB010000160.1:0-4987 GCF_042730015.1 Streptomyces sp. NPDC059957
ACCGGCACGGCCGTGATGTTCTGCGCGGCGGCGAGCCGTCGCCGCCCCGTGCCGGTGACCTCCACGCTGCTCCACGACCGCGTCGCCCGCACCAGCAGCCCGCCCGCCTCCAGCTGGGAAAGCTGGTACGCGACGGACGAGGTGCTCGAAAGGCCGGCCATCACCCCGATCTCCCGGACCGTCGGACCCCTGCCGTGCGTCTCGATGTACCCGGAGACCGCTTCGAGCACCAGCATCCTGCGCGCTTTCAGCCGAATCACGCCGCCGCCTCCCACCCGGAGGCGCGGGCCCGGCGCACCAGTTCGGCGCGCATGGCGGACGAGCACCCGGAGGCGGCCCAGTAGGGGTGGGAAGTCAGCGCCCTGGACAGGTCGATGAGTCGGCGGCGCAGGCGGGTGGCGCTCTGCGTGGGGGTGAGCCGGGCGAGCGCCTCGTAGGTGCGGATCCACTCGTACTGGAGGCGGATCAGGTCGTCGGTGAAAAGCGGAGCCATCCCCTCAGTAGGTCACATGTTCGATTGTAGAGGCAAGGCGACACTGGACCGATCGCGCTGATGTGACTGAGCGTCCTACCTTCCTACCTGGCCAGTGAGCACTAGTTGGCCAGCCCGAGCGTCGACATCTGTGCAGGTCTGCGATGTGGATGGTGATACGGCTGAGCGTCGTAGCTGTGCCCTGTCGGCCAACTACGACGCTCAGATCCTCGGCTCGTGCGCAGAGGGGTGGGTCAGATGGTGCGGCCGAAGTAGGCGGCGAGGCGGTCGGCGGCCGGGGCGTCGTCGGCGGCTTCCTTGGAGGGGCCGAACATGCCGGTGGCGGCGCGGATCTCGTCGGGGAAGTTTCCGTACCAGCCGGCGTAGGCGGCCTGGACGGCGTCGGGGTCGCCGGTGCGGTCCTGGCCGGTGGCGGTGGCCAGGTCCCAGCTGTGCAGGACGGCCTCCAGCAGGTGCAGGTCCACGATCCGCGGACCCGACCCGCCGCCGGGCAGCGGCATCTGCCGGCCGAGCGCGCCGTCGCTCTGCCAGGCGGCGAGGACGTCCTTGGCGCCGCGGGCGTAGACATCGCCGGGCTGCTCGTCGCCGATCTGGTCGCGGGCGAAGAGGGAGAAGTCGGGGCCGCCGCCCTGGGCGAGGGTGACGTAGTAGGGGTTGCCGGCGAGCAGGTGGTTGGTCAGGGCCCGCACGTCGAAGTCCTCGCAGGGGGTGGGCTGGCCGTACTGGTCGGGCGTGACGTTGTTCAGGAGCCCGGTGGTGTGGTTCAGGGCCTTCTCCAGCAGCACGATCTCGGACACGGTTGCGCCTTTCCTCGGGGGTGGTCAGGAGCCGGGTGGCCACACGGCCTCCGGGACTCGCCGGTCGGCTCCAGCACTCAGTCGAAGCCAGGGGAGCCACACCAGCAACTTCAGAATGCACGGGCTTGCGGACAGGTTCTGTCCGCAATGAGGCAGGCGGCCAAGTATCACGCTCAGTGTCCAGGTAGGACGCTCAGTCACAGCTGATGTGACTGAGACGCTCTGGCACATCACCGGCCGTAGGTGTCCTGACACAGTGCGGTGATGGCCGGGCTGTTCACGCCGTGCGGGGAGCGGCACAGGGCGGCCATGTCCCCGGCCCGTACACCGGGGGCGGGCCGGCCGGGGCGGCGCGGTGCGGGCGTACGAGAGCCGGGCTTCGTCTTCGTCCTGGCCTTCGCAGTGGGCTTGGGCGGTGCGGCCCAGTGCGGGACGGTCGCCCTGCGCGGCCGGGTGGGCCCTTGGCGGCTTCGGTGGGGGACGGCTGCGCTCTGACGGCTCGGCGCGGCTGCGGGGCTGTGACGGGTGGGGATGGTGTGGGGTTTGGCTGAGGGGCGGGCCTTGGGCAGGGGGAGAGGGGCAGCGCCAGTTCGGTGGCGCGCTGTCCGGGGCGGGTGGGGCTCGGGTGTTTGTGGTCGGCCGCCGCGGTGGCTGGGGAGGCTTTCGCGGCCGGTCCGGGGGCGGGGTGGACGGTGACGCATCCGGCGGCCGCGAGCAACGCGGCGACGAGCAGGAGAAGAGACCAGCGGCGCATGCCGTCACCGTGCCGCACACGGCTCCCAGACCTGCCCAGGCGGCCCGCTGCACCCCTCGGATGGATGACGCGGCGGCCCTCCCGCCCGGCCGTGTCACGCCAGGCGGGGGGACCCTGGAAGGGGCGTCTGCGGAAGGAGACCCCGGGATGGTGCTCATGCCGCCGGTTGAGCCGATGCTGGCTCAGGCCGCAGAGTCGGTACCGGGCCCGGCTGCGCTGCGCGCCGGGGTGGCCTACGAGCAGAAACTGGACGGCCACCGGGCGCTCGTCTTCACCGCAGCCGGCCCGGCCGGGGCGGTGCTGGTGCAGACCCGCCGCGGATCGCTGGTCCAGGACCGTTGGCCGGACCTGGTGACGGCCGCCGAGACCCAGTTGCCGCGCGGCCTGGTCCTCGATGGCGAACTGGTCGTCTGGGACCCGGAAGCAGGCCGGCTGTCGTTCGAGGCGTTGCAGCGCCGCGCCGCCGCTCGTGGCCGCAGCGCCCCGACCCTGGCCGCCCGGTGGCCGGCCTACTTCGTCGCCTTCGACGTGCTGCAACTGGACGGCCAGGTGCTGCTGCAACGCCCCTACACAGAGCGGCGCACACTCCTGGAAACCCTGTTCACGGACCACGCTTTGACGGCCCCGTGGACGCTGTGCCCGATGACGACGGACCTGGCCAAGGCGCGTGAATGGCTGGAGACCTGGACGGAGGTGTCCGGGGTCGAAGGCTTGGTGATGAAACCCCTGAACAGCCGATACCTGCCCGGATACCGAGGATGGACCAAGGTCCGCCGCAGGGACACCACCGAGGCGATCATCGGCGCGATCACGGGCACCCTGACCCGCCCCGGGCTCCTGGTCCTCGGTCGCCAAGACGAACACGGCCGGCTCCGCGCGGTGGGCCGAACCGTCCCGCTGCGCCCGGATGTGTCCCGGCAGGTCGGCGAGCACCTGGCGGCGGCCGGCTCCGGGCACCCTTTCGAGGGGGTGCGATTCACGGCGGCGTGGGGCAGCCGTGACGCCCTGGACGTGGTGCTGGTCCGCCCGGATCTGGTGGCGGAGATCAGCGCCGATCGGGCCGTTGACCGGGGCGTTTTCCGTCACCCGCTCCGCTTCCAGCGGCTGCGCCTGGACGTGACCGTGGACGATGTCCCGCGCTTCGGGCAAGGGCCTGCTGCGGCGGCCGGCTGACGCCGGCAGCGGCGTCATCTGCTGCTGCCGGAAGTGCCGGGGGCGTGGCTGCGGGGGCGGCCTAAAAGATCTTCCTCATATGAGGCAGCGCTTTGAGCGCCTCGTTCGACTACATGGTGTGAAGGTTCTCGGGAACGACTTGATGGGATGGCTGGGGCCATTCCTTGGGCAGAGCGAAGTCTGGTTGGCGGTGATTCTGTTCGCCGCGGTCACAGCGGCTGTCGCAGGACTCGCAGAGTGGCAGAGGAGGGCCACTCTCCTCGCGCTGGTTCGTAATGCTCCGGCGGGGACCGTGGTGGTCCAAGGCCGAGGAAAAGGCGGGCCGGCGATGCAGATCCGTGTCGGCACCACGTCGCGGGCGGACAAGGACGGGGGGCGGCGGGGTGACACAGCAACGCATCCCTGAACAGACGCAAGGGCAGGTGGCTGAGCTGTGGGACCGGGAAGCGGCTGGCCTTCTGCGGTTCGCCCTGGTGCGCACCCAGAACGACAAGAGCGCCTCGGAGGATCTTGTGCAACGGGTGTTCATGGCTGCTGCCCTGGCATGGGACGAAGTGGGCGGGCGGGATCCGGAGGGGCGCCGCGGCTGGCTGCGCAGAACCTGCCGCAATATGTGGGTTGACGATGTACGGCGGGACGTCAGGTGGAAGGAGCTGGAGCCCGACCTGACACGTCTCTACCAACACGACTGCCCCGACCCTGCTGACGCAGTCATTGCCCGGGACGAGCTTGACCGGTGCTGGGACGTGGTTCGTGGCTTACCCCCCGTGTCGATGCAGGTTGCCTTGCTCTACTTCTTCGAGCAGCAGTCGGCCATGTACATCGCACAAGTCCTCGGTATCGGGCAGTCCCAAGTACGAAAACACGTGGCCAATGCCCGGAAGGTACTGCGCCAGGCTGTGGGCAGGGGCCTCGACGAGGACCTGACCGAGATTGCCGCCCTACAGGAGCGAAAGGAGAAGCGAGCATGACGAACCACACCGACCGGAGCGCAATCGACTCAGACACCATGGTCGCCAACCTGCTGCACCAGATCGAAGCCGCTGTAGTCATCGACGAGGAAAGCCTGGCACAGCGCAAGCAGCACCTCCTCGCTTGGATGGAGGACGAACCCGACCGAGCAGAGCGCCCCGCTCCTGAGACCGCTGTACGCGGTGACGGGCCCGTAGAACAGTCACAGCCGGACAGTTACCCGCCGTCGCTGGATGAACGCCCCTGGTCGGGCGGCCAGTACCAGGGGGAACGGCCGCTCAGCGACGTGCAGTTTTTGACCGTGGCTGAAGTTGCCGCGGTGATGCGCGTCTCCAAGATGACGGTGTACCGACTGGTACACAACGGTCACCTTCCGGGTATCCGAGTCGGCCGTTCCTTCCGAGTCCCTGAGAATGCCGTCCACGAATACCTGCGGGAGAGCATGGACGAGCTCGTCTCGCTTCAAGAGCAGAGGGAAGGCCCCTGAGCCTGGCGCGGTGATCGGACGTCACGCGCCGGATGGCGCCTTCGGCCACTCTGTGCACCGACGAGCAGTGCTTCGCCTGGTCGTGAAGAACCCCGGTGCGGGCCGTCTTGATGGCGGCCCGCGCTTTGGTGTGGGCGGGGCGCAGCGGCGCCCTGAAAGAACCGTGCAGCCTTTTCGCCCGCAGGCGGGCCTGCCCGCACTGACAGTGCGCGCCGAATCGTTCGCCGCGCTGACAGTGAGCACCGTTCTGACACCGGTCCGGAAGCGGGGCGGCGGTGCGCAGCACGCGCGTTGCGGGTGCGGTTCAAGCC
>NZ_JBHWMB010000161.1:0-4934 GCF_042730015.1 Streptomyces sp. NPDC059957
GAGTCCGAGGGCGAGGACTCCGTCGGTCTGCTGCTCCGCTTCCCGCCGGGCGCGCACGGCGACTTCCACGAACACCTCGGCCACGAACTCATGCTGGTCCTGGACGGCGTCCTGGACCACAGCGACGGGATCTCCTACGTCAAGGGCGACCTGGTCGTGGAAGGTCCCGGCACCGAGCACCAGATGTCCAGCCGTACGGGCTGCACCGTGCTCGCCATCCGCACCCGGCCCGCCGCCGCCCGCGAACCGAAGAAGCCGGTCCGCGCGGTCGGCATCACCGCGGCCCCCTGACCGGGACGGGGCGGGGCGGCTGTCAACGCCCTGACTCGGCCGCCCCGCCCCGCACCGCACCGCCCGTTTCGCGGCCCGCCTGCTCCGTGCGGGCCCACCTGCGCTCCCTCGCACCCGCCCACTCCCGCTGACCGAAAGAACACTGCCTTGTCTGCGCACCCTCTCCAGACCCGGACCACCACCCCTGCCGTCCAGCCTCCGCACGCGGTGCAGCGCTCCGGCCGCCGCGTGCTCGTGTCCAGCGTCTCCTCCGACTCCCACACCTGGAACCTCGTCTTCCTCCAGCTGCTGCTGGAGGAGATGGGCCACGAGGTGGTCAACGTCGGCTCGTGCGTACCCGACGAGCTGCTCATCGAGGAGTGCCGCCGCGTCCGGCCCGACCTGGTCGTCGTCAGCAGCGTCAACGGTCACGGGGCACTCGACGGAGCCCGGGCGATCCGGCGCCTGCGCGACGAGCCGGACCTCCAGGACCTGCGCATCGTCATCGGCGGCAAGCTCGGGGTGCGCGGCGCCGAGGCGGGCACCTACGGACCGGAGCTGATGGCGGCCGGTTTCGACGCCGTCTTCGAAGACGCCGCGGGCGTCGCGGAGTTCCGCCGCTACATCGCCCAGTCCGCCGTGCCGGCCCTCGAGTCGAGCGCGGCGTGAACGCGTCCACAGTGGCGTCCACCGGATCCGCCGAACCCCTCGGCTCGTTCGCGGCGGCCGTCGCGGCGGCCGGCCGGGCCGGACAGCTGGTCGTCCAGCCCCGGATGGGGTTTGCCGACGTACCGCGCATGCGGCAGGGCCTGCACGCGGTCAAAGCCGCCCGGGCCCGCACCGTCGGCACCCTCACCATCGACAGCTACACGCGCGTCGGCGACAACGAGTCCGCCCGGCGGGCCCTGATCGAGGGGACCGACCTCAACGGCTACCCCATCGTCGCGCACGGCCCCGACACCACCCGCGACCTCACCTCGGGACTCGTCGGCGACGGTTTCGCCGTCCAGGTACGCCACGGATCCGCCAACCCGATCGGCATCATCCGCGCCCTGCTGGACGCCGGGCTCGACGCCACCGAGGGCGGCCCGATCTCCTACTGCCTGCCGTACAGCCGCACGCCCATCCGCGACTCCGTCGAAGCCTGGGCACGCACCTGTGAACTGCTGGCGTCCCGCCCCGGCACGCACCTGGAGAGCTTCGGCGGCTGCATGCTCGGCCAACTCTGCCCGCCCAGCCTGCTGGTCGCCCTCTCCGTGCTGGAAGGCATCTTCTTCAAGCAGTACGGGCTGCGCAGCATCTCCCTCAGCTACGCCCAGCAGACCCACCACGTCCAAGACGTCGAGGCGCTGCTGGCGCTGCGCACCCTCGCCGCGGAACACCTGACGGGCCTCGACTGGCACGTCGTGCTCTACACGTACATGGGTGTCTTCCCCCGGACGACCGGCGGGGCGCTGGGACTGCTGCGCGACAGCGCGCGACTGGCCGCGCTCACCGGCACCGAACGCATGATCGTCAAGACGCCGGCCGAGGCGCACCGCATCCCCACCATCGAGGACAACATCCACGCGCTGGAGGAAGCGGCCACGGCCGCGGCCGCGTACCAGGGCCAGTCCCCCGTGGTCAGCGAAGAGTTCGGGGTACTGGCCGAGGCCAGGGCGCTCGTCGAGGCCGTACTGGAGATCCACCCGGACACCGGGCGCGCGCTGACCGAGGCCTTCCGTCGGGGCGTCCTGGATGTCCCGTACTGCCTGCACGCCGACAACGCCCAGCGCTCACGCAGCTACATCGACGGACGCGGCAGCCTCCAGTGGCACACCGCCGGCTCGATGCCCATCGCGGCCCTGCCCGCGCCCGGCCGCGCCAAGCTGCGCGCCGACGACCTGCTCGGGATGCTCTCGTACACGCAGGAGTCCTTCGACCAGGCCGCCCTGGTCGGCGGTGGCGAGCGCGACGGTACCGCCGCCCTCCCGGCCTGACCGGCCACCCGCACCGCACCGCCCGCCGTTCGGCGCCCGGCACCCTGCCGCCGTTGATGCCCGCGCCGCCCCGCGCCCGGCTCCGTGCGCCCCTGTACCGCGCGCCCTCCTCACCACTTAGGAAGCTCCTGTGCCCGGATACTCATCCGCTACGCGCCCGCTCGTCCTCGCCGTCATCGGCAGTGGCCCGCGCGGCATCTCCGTCCTCGAACGCCTCGCCGTCCGCACGGCCGCCGAGGCACGCCAGAACACCGGCATACCGCCCCGGCCCGTACGGATCCACCTGATCGACGCGACGGAGGTCGGCGCCGGCCGGGTGTGGCGCACCGACCAGGACGACTGGTTCACCATGAACACCGTCATCAGCCAGGTGACGATGTACTCCGGCGACCCGGATGACGGCCCCGCCCGCCCCGGTGCGGGCCCCTCCCTGGGGCAGTGGATCGAGGCGCGCGCGCTGCTCGGCGAGGAGCCGCTGGGCCCGGACGACTACGCGCCCCGCGTCCGGTACGGCCAGTACCTCACCGACGTGTACCGGACCATCGCCCGCAGCCTGCCCGACCACGTCGAGCTGGTGCCCGTCACCGGCCGGGTCACCGCTCTGCGCACCGGCCCGGACGGCGGCCACCTGCTCAGCCTGGACACGGCGCCGCACTTGCTGGAGGCCGACCGCGTCGTGCTGGCCACGGGGCACCCGTTCAACGCTCCGGACCTCTTCGAGCGCGAGATGCTCGACTTCGCCGACCGTACGCCCGGCACCCACTACCTGTGCGGGGACTCGGCGGCCGACATGGCCCTCGACGAGCAGACGATCCCGGCCGGCAGCACCGTCGGCATCCGTGGTCTGGGCCTGTCCTTCTACGACGTCATGCTCTCGCTGACCGTCGGCCGGGGCGGCGAGTTCGCCACCGGAGCAGACGGCGTGCTCGTCTACCGGGCCAGCGGCCGCGAGCCCCGCATCACCGCCGGATCCCGCAGCGGGCTGCCGATCCCGGCGCGCGGCCGCAACCAGAAGGCTCCCTCGTTCAGCCACCGCGCCCTGTTCCTCACCCGCTCCGCCCTCACCGCCGCCCGGGCCCGCCGCGGCGTGACCGGCAGCGGCCAGCTGGACTTCGCCGAGGACGTACTGCCCCTGCTGCTCCAGGAGATCGAGCACGTCTACTACGTCACGCACGTCCGGACCTCCCGGGGCGCCGAAGCGGCCGTCGCGTTCGCCGAGGAGCACGCCGCCGCGCTGCACGCCGGCGCGGACCGGGCCGCGCTGCTGGCCCGGGCCGGGCTGTCCGACGTAGCGCCCATCGACCTGGACGCGCTGGCCCGGCCCTTCGGCGACACGCGTTTCGCCTCTCCCGAGGAGTTCCGCGGGCAGCTGCTGGACGTCATGGACCGGGACCTCGAGGCGGCCGCGCTCGGCACCTCGGACGGTCCGCTGAAGGCCGCCCTCGACGTCCTGCGCGACATCCGCAACGTGGTCCGCGAAGCCGTCGACTACGGCGGCCTGCTGCCCGAGTCGCACACCGGCTTCTTCCACCGCCGCTTCCTGCCCGTCAACGCCCTGCTGTCGGCGGGCCCCCCGATGTCCCGGGTCGAGCAGCTGCGGGCCCTGATCCGGCAGGGCGTCGTGGAGGTCGCCGGTCCCGGCACCCGGTTCGAGACCGACGAGGCGGGTGGCGGGTTCCGCGTCGGCTCCCCGCAGGTGGCCGGCTCCGAGCGGATCGTGCGGACCCTCGTCGACGCCCGCATCCCCACCCCGGAACTGCTGCGCGACACCTCCCCCCTGACGCAGCAGCTGCTCGGCGAGGGCGTGGTCCGCCCGTACGTGATCGACGGGCCCGAGGGCACCGCGTACGTCACCGGCGGCCTGGACGTGACCGAGGCCCCGTTCCACGTCGTGGACGCACGCGGGAACGCGCAGGGCGACCTGTACGCCATCGGGATACCCACCGAGCACACGCGCTGGTTCACCCAGGTCGGCTCCAGCCGCCCGGGGGTCAACACGCTCTTCTACCGGGACGCCGACGCCATCGCGGCGGATGTACTGCGTCCGGCGGCCCTCGCGGAGCGCGGCGTGCCCGAGGCCGAGGCCGTCCTCGTCACCGAGACCGAGGCCGTCCTCGTCCCCGAGGACGCGGCATGAGCGGGGGGCCGGGTGCCGCCCTCTCCCCCACCGAGCGGTTCCGGGCGGCCCGGGACGTGCTGCTCCTGCACCGCACCGACCTGGACAAGGCGGTACGGGAGTTCCGCTGGCCCGAGCTGACCGAGTTCAACTGGGCCCTCGACTGGTTCGACACCCTGGGCGCCGGGCCCGACCGGCCGGCCCTGCGGATCGTCGGCGACGGCGGGCCCGCCACCGACCGGGTGCTCACCTTCGGCGAGCTGGCCCGGCGCTCGGACCAGGTCGCCACGTGGCTCCGCTCCCTCGGGGTGCGCCGCGGCGATCCGCTGCTGCTGATGCTCGGCAACCGGGCGGAGGTGTGGGAGACGATGCTCGCCGCCATGAAGCTCGGCGCGATCGTCATCCCCACCTACGTCACGGCGACCCCGGCGGAGATCTCCGACCGGCTGGAGCGCGGCGACGTGCGGTACGTCGTCGCCGAGTCGGGGCTGACGGACCGCTTCGCCGGTGCCCCCGGGGACTGGTCGGGCATCAGCGTCGGGGACCCGGTCCGGGACTGGATCCCGTAC
>NZ_JBHWMB010000162.1:0-4622 GCF_042730015.1 Streptomyces sp. NPDC059957
CTCCGGGGCCGGCACCGCCGTGTCCGTCTCTTCTTTCTCTTCTCCTCTGTTCCTAGAGCCCGTTGACGCGGGCGATGCGGCCGTCGCCCGGAGACGGGCGGAAGTCGGCGGGCGCCATGCGCGACCGGCGGCCTCCCCGGACCGGGCGCAGCCGGACCTGGGCCATCAACCGGCGGCTGCGCAGGGCCAGTTCCAGTTCGAAGCGGGTGCGCGGATCCCGCAGACCGGGACCGAAGAGCTTCTCCAGCTGGCGCATCCGATAGCGGACCGTCTGCGGGTGCACGCTCAGCGCCTTGGCCGCCTCGGGCGCTCCACCGCCCTCCAGCCAGGCGAGCAGGGTCACTTCGAGCCGCTCGCTCTGGCGCGGGGTGAGGTCCGCCAGCGGCCGGAGCCAGCGTGCGGCGAGTGCGTGGGCCAGCGGCTCGTCCTGGAGCAGCAGCAGCGTCGAGAGGTGGTCGTCCACGAAGACGGTCCGGGCGTCCGGGCCGGACCGGGCCTGCGCCGGGACCAGCGCGAGCAGGCGTACCGCCCAGCGCAGGGAGGAGGCGGTGTCGCCGGGGGCCACCGGGTGGCCGACCACCGCGAGCCGGCCGCGCAGCGCGCCGTCCAGGGCGGTACGGGCCTCCGGGTCCGCGGTGGGAACGAGCAGGCACGGCTGGCCCGCGACCATCCCGCCGAGGCAGTCGTCGAGGAGGGCCGCGAGCTGCTGGGTCTCGCCGGGTGAGGCCAGGGCGACGGCCCGTACGGCGACGGGGAGCGGCCATCCGGCCGGTCCGGCCAGCTCGGCCAGTTCGGCGAGGACCGTTTCGCGGTGCGCGGTGTCTCCCGTGAGCAGGGCGAAGATCTCGCGCCGGGCGTGCTCACGGACCGAGCCGAACCGTTGTAAGGGCACCGCTTGGAGCGGTGGCAACTCCCCGCCGCGGAAGGCCGCGTGCGGGTGCGGGTGCGGGTGCGGGTGAGCGTGTGGGTGTGTGTGGGGGTGCGGCCGGGCGTGCTCGGTTTCGAAGGCGGCGGCCGGCGCCGTGGTGGTGGGTCCGGGGCCGGACCGGGGCTGCGCGTGGAGGTCCGACGGCTCCTGCGCGCGGGCCGCGTCGGGCCCGTCGGCGGCGCCGCTCCCCGTGCACCCGGCGGCGCCGGCACCCTCGCGGTAGCCGAGGGCGGTGAGCAGGGCGCCCTCCATCCTCCGTCTGACCACCTCGTCGCCGATGTCCTCGACGAGCGCCGAGAATCCGGGGACGGTCTCCCGTAGTTCCTCCACCATCCCCGCCGCCAGGGTGGGCAGTTCCTTGCGCAGGACCCGGGTCCACTCGCCCCGCGGGCGGGACCAGATGCGGTTCAGAAGTTCGCACATTGTTACCTCGTTCAAGCCGGGGTATGGCCTGCCCCGTGGGACGGTGGCAGGCCCGCAGTCCCGCGGCATCGGCTCGATCGCCGTCGGGGAGGTGCGGCGGCGGATCAGGCGTCAACCCCGTCGCAACCGCACCACTGGAAGGGAATCTTCCGGGGACGTTCGATGCGATGGCTGTGCGAGGGCCAGAAATTATCACGTTTCGATAAATCCTGTGGAGGGCTTGCATACCTCCACGATGCTTCTGCACTCCGGCCCCCGCTCCCGGTCGGCCCGGTGGGTCACGTGCCCATCTCCCGCCCGCCGAGGAGCGGTTGCGACGTCGACCCCCGGGCGCCGAGCGCGAGGTGGAAGTGCTCGGGTCCGGACGTATGGGAGACCACATGCCCTTGATCCAGCCCCGCCCGCCCGGTCGTTCGCACCGGGCCCGCCGCACGAGAGGCCGTACCCGGCGCCATGCCGGAGCGCCGTCCGGGCCGGTATCCGCAGCCGTCTCCCCGACGGCGTCGACACCCGCGATGCCCGCGATGCCCGCGTCGCCGAGCGGCTCCGGCCGGCGGGCGGTGCGGCGTCCGCCGCTGCTGTCCGCCGCCGGGGGGCCGCACCCCGCGGCCCTGGGTGCGGCGGCCCTCGCCGCCCTGGCCGCCCTGCTCGTGGCGGCCCGCGCCGGCGCACTGACCCGGCTGTGGGACTTCCTCGACCACGCGGCCGGCGTGCTCTCGCTGGTCTCCCTCACCGGCGCCGTCCTGTGGGGCCTGGCGGCCACCGACCGCAGACTGCTCGCCTCCGGGCACCGGCTCGTCGCCCAGGCCGCGCACCGCGGTCTGGCCGTCGCCGGACTCGGCTTCCTCCTCCTGCACGTGTGGATCAAGGTCGGGCGGTCCCGGACCGAAGCCGCCGCCGTGGTCCTGCCCTTCGCGGACGGCCAGCGCCCGCTGCTCATCGGCCTCGGCAGCCTGGCCGGCTACGGGTTCGTCGCGGTGGCCGTCTCCGGCGCCGTCCGCGGTGCCTTCGCCACCCGGGGGCGGTCGCTGTGGTGGCGGGCCCTGCACATGGGCGCGTACCCGGCCTGGGGAGCCTCACTGGTGCACGGCCTCAAGTCAGGCCGCGCCGCGAGTGGTTGGGTCACCGCCGGATACGCCCTGTGCCTGATCGCCGTAGCCGGCCTGCTGGCGCTGCGGCTGCGCGCGAAGCTCCGTACGCTCGCCGCCACCCGGCCGTCCGGCGCACCGGCCGCACCGGCCGCGCCACCGGCGCAGTCCCCGCCGCACGTGCCGTCCGTACCCTCCCGGGCTCCCGGGCAGGCGCCGCCGCACCGGCCGGCGCCCTTCGTGCGCAGGCCGGCGGAGTGGGCGGCGGAGCTGCTGACCGCACGCCTGACCCGGCAGCCGGCCGCCACGGTGTTCCCGGCCCGACCGGAACGGGCCGCGGATCCGTCAGCCGGGCCGCGCGTCCCACCGTCCGTCCCGCCGCAGGCCGGCTCGTCATCGCCCGAGCCGCTCGACGGCGTACGGAGCGGATGGTGAACGGCGGCGACGGGACGCGTCCCGCCCTCGGCTGCGTGGGAGGGCCCCGGCTGCTGGCCGGACTCGACGCCGCCGAGCGGCTGGACCGGGCCGGCCACCTGAGCGTGCACGGCGAGCTGCCCCGCTACTCCTCCGACGGGCTGGTCGAACTCGCCGAGGGCATCGCCCTCGGCGGGCGCGGGGGAGCGGGTTTCCCCTTCGCCCGCAAGCTCCGGGCCGTCACCCGGTCCGCCAGAGGGCAGGACGGACGCAGCGCCGTGGTCGTGAACGGGACGGAGGGCGAACCGAGTTGCATGAAGGACGCGGCGCTGCTCCTCTACGTGCCGCACCTCGTGCTCGACGGGGCGCTGGTGGCCGCCGCCGCGCTCGGCGCCGAGGACGTGGTCGTCGGCGTCACCCGGCCCGACGTGGAGCGCTCGCTCACCGAAGCCGTCGCCGAACGGGGCCCGGCCGGGCGGCGCGTGCGCGTCGTCCGGCTCCCCGAACGCTTCGTCACGGGCGAGGGAAGCGCCCTCGTGAACGGCTTGGACGGCGGCGCAGCCATACCCTCCGGCCACCGGACGCGGACCAGCGAACGGGGACTTGGCGGCCTGCCCACCCTGCTGTCCAACGCGGAGACGTACGCACAGCTCGCCGTCGCCGCCCGCCTCGGCGCGCCCGCGTACGGCACGGCCGGGCTGCCCGGCGAACCGGGCACGACCCTGCTGACCGTCGCCGGGTCGACCGTCGTCGAGGTACCCCTGGGCACGTCCCTGGCGTACGTACTGGACCTGTGCGGCACGGTGCCCGGACAGGGGGTGCTGATCGGCGGCTTCCACGGTCGCTGGCTGAACCCGGGGGCGGCGCGCGAGGCGCTGATCTCCCGGAAGTCCCTGGCGGCCTACGACGCGGTACTGGGCGCCGGCGCGGTACTGCCGCTCCCCGAGGACACGTGCCCGGCGGGCGAGGTGGCCCGCGTCGCGCGCTGGATGGCACGGGAATCGGCGGGCCAGTGCGGTCCGTGCGTACGGGGCCTGCCCTCGCTCGCCGACGCCGTGGAACGGCTCGTGGCGGGTGGGGGCGGAGCGGCCCTCGACGCGGTACAGGCCCGGATGCGGGGGGTGCGCGGCCGGGGCGCCTGCTCCCACCCGGACGGCACGTCCTCGTTCGTGGCCTCCGCGCTGGCCGTCTTCCCCGAAGAGTTCCGTGACCACGCGCTCGGGAGCGGCTGCGGACGCCGCGTCCTGGGAGCCCTGCCGCTGCCCGCGGACGAGAGCCCCGAACGGCTCGTCGTGGACTGGACGTTGTGCAAGGGACACGGCCTCTGCGTGGACCTGCTGCCCGACGTCGTGCGGCTCGACGAGGACGGCTATCCGGCGCGCGGCGTCATGCCGGTCCCCGGCCCCTTGCGACCGAAGGCACTGCGGGCGGTGCGCCGTTGCCCGGCTCTCGCGCTCCGCATCCAGGAATGAGTTCACGCTTTGGCGTGATCTGACAAATTCCCGCGCCATTGAATGCGGCGGCTCCCGCAGCCCTTATGAATGTTCCGACGGAAGCGCGATGAACGTTTCGACGGAAGCGCGCCGGATGGAAACCGAAGGAGAGAACCATGGGCAACAGGAACCGGGCGACCACGGCCGCCGCCGGATCGGTGCTGACGGTAATTCTGCTCGCGTCGGGATGCGGCAGCGAGGACGCAGACGCCCGTACGGTGACCGTCCGGGCTGCGGGAGCGGAACGGGCGGTGGGCCACGGCGCCGGAGCCGGCG
>NZ_JBHWMB010000163.1:0-4476 GCF_042730015.1 Streptomyces sp. NPDC059957
TCATCCACCGAAATGGACGGGGTATCAACTTTTTGGCGTTGATTTTTGGCACGCTGTTGAGTTCTCAAGGAACGGACGCTTCCTTTGTACTCACCTCAGTAACAATTACTGGGGCTTTCCTCCGGGCTTTTCGTTCTGTTCTTGCGTTTCAGACTCTATCAGAGTCTGTCTCGCTTGTTTTCCGCCTTCCAGGTCATCCGCTTTCGCGTTTTCCCTTTCCGGCGATTCCGACTCTATCAGATCCTTTCGGTCCTGACTCCCAGTCAGCGGGATTCGCCGTTCGGGCTGTTGGGCCCTTGCGACGAGTGAGACAGTAGCGGATTCCTTGCCCCCGAACCTAATCGGCGACTGCGTCCGTGGACGCGGATTCCTCATTCGCAAATACGCATGAAAACGGGACGACAAAGTGAGTCGCTCGTTCGAATGTGTAGTGCGGGATGGCTGTCCGGGGACCGACCGGGGTCGGATGCTCACTTCGGACAACTCGAAGAATCTTACGGATCGGGCACACCTGTGTCAACCCCAGGCTGACCCGCACCGCCGAGGCCGGAAACCTCACGCCCTCCTCACCTCTCAGGGTCTAGCCTCTCCCCATGACTACGCGTGCGCTCACGCTCGACCTTCGCTGGTGGGCCGCCTGACGGCGGCCGACCATCGACACGAGCACGCACGCGCTCGACGGCCGCCGATCTCGGCGGCCGTTCCTGTTTCTCCCCTCCCGGGAGTGGCTCGGTCGCCCGACGCGGTGGCGTCGACGCCCACACCGACACGAGCAGGGAGCAGGGACATGACGAGGATCTTCAGCGGGGTCAAGCCGACAGGGCATCTGACGCTGGGGAACTACCTGGGGGCCGTACGGCAGTGGGTCGCCGCCGAGCAGGAGCCCGACGAGGCGCTGTTCTGCGTGGTCGATCTGCACGCGCTGACCGTCGAGCACGATCCGGCCCGGGTGCGCCGGCTCAGTCGGCAGGCGGCGACGCTGTTGCTCGCCGCCGGGCTGACTCCCGAGAAGTGCACGCTGTTCGTGCAGAGCCACGTGGACGAGCACGCCCGGCTCTCGTACCTGCTGGAGTGCACGGCTTCGGACGGGGAGCTGCGGCGGATGGTGCAGTACAAGGAGAAGGCGGCGAAGGCGCAGGCCTCGGGAGACGGCGTACGGCTGTCGCTGCTCACCTATCCCGTGCTGATGGCCGCCGATATTTTGGCGTACCGGACCGGTGAGGTCCCGGTCGGGGAGGACCAGCGGCAGCACGTCGAGCTGACCCGGGATCTGGCGGCGCGGTTCAACCAGCGGTACGGGTACACCTTCACCGTGCCCAGGGCCACGCATCCGGTGGTGGCGGCGCGGGTCATGGACCTGCAGGACCCGCGATCGAAGATGGGGAAGTCTGGGGACACCGGGCCCGGGGTGGTGTTCATCCTCGACGAGCCCGAGGCGGTGCGGAAGAAGGTGATGCGGGCCGTCACCGACAGCGGGGACGGCGGAGACGGTGGAGTCGTCTACGACCGGACCGCGCGCCCGGGAGTCGCGAACCTGCTGGACATCCTCGCGGCCTGCACCGGGGGTGAGCCGGCCGCGCTCGCCGACGGGTACACCGGGTACGGGGCGCTCAAGCGGGACGTGGCCGACGCCGTCGTGGAGCTGCTGCGGCCGGTCCGCGAACGGCACGCGGAACTGGCGGCCGATCCGGGGACGGTGGAGGCGGTGCTGCGCGCGGGTGCCGGGCGGGCCCGGGCTATCGCCCGGCCCGTGGTCGACTCGGCGTACCGGGCCATCGGACTGCTTGAGCCCTGAAGGAAAAGGAAGAGGGGCGGGCCGTCGTTACGGGGCTGCGCGCGCAGCCCCGTAACGGCCGGCGGGTGTCAGCTGTTGCCGGAGGCGAGTTCGCGGCTGCGGTCGCGGGCCGCTTCTAGGGCGGCGATCAGTGCTGCCCGTACACCGTGCTTCTCCAGCTCCACGATCGCGTTGATGGTGGTGCCGGCCGGGGAGGTGACGGCCTCGCGGAGCTTGACCGGGTGCTCGCCGCTGTCACGGAGCATGACGGCGGCGCCGACGGCGGCCTGCACGATGAGGTCGTGGGCCTGGGCGCGGGGCAGTCCGAGGAGGATGCCGGCGTCGGTCATGGCCTCGACGAGGTAGTAGAAGTAGGCGGGGCCGGAGCCGGACAGGGCGGTGGCCGCGTCCTGCTGGGATTCCGGGACGCGCAGGGTCTTGCCGACGCCGCCGAAGATCTCCTCCGTGTGCGCGAGGTGCGCGGCGGTGGCGTGGCTGCCGGCCGAGATGACGGACATGGCCTCGTCGACGAGGGCCGGGGTGTTCGTCATGACGCGGACGACGGGGGTGCCCTGGGCGAGGCGCTCCTCGAAGAAGGAGGTCGGGATGCCGGCCGCGCCGCTGATGACCAGACGGTCGGCGGGGACGTGCGGGGCGAGCTCCTCGAGGAGCTTGCCCATGTCCTGGGGCTTCACCGTGAGGATGAGGGTGTCGGCGCGCTTGGCGGCCTCGGCGTTGGTGACGGCCTCGACGCCGTAGCGGGTGCGCAGCTCCTCGGCGCGTTCCGGGCGGCGGGCGGTGACGAGGAGCTTGGAGGCGGGCCAGCCGCCGCGGATCATCCCGCTGAGCAGGGCCTCGCCGATCTTGCCGGTACCGAGGACTGCGACTGTCTGGGTCATGCCCGATTCACCTCGTCGAACTGTTCGTGCACGCGTGCGTGGTCTGCGTCGGCTTCTGCGTTCGCGTTGGCTTCTGCTTCTGCTTCTGCGTCCTCATCCTTGCACTCGTGCGGGGTACCGCGGCGGGCTGTCCGCAGACCGGTCAGGCGGCTCCGGTCAGGGGGTCCGGCGGCGGAGGGTGGCGGCGCCGAGGGCGAGGACCAGGAGGGCGCATCCGGCGACGACGACGGCGTCGCGGACGAAGTCGGCGGTCATGTCGGTGTGGGTGAGGACCTGGCTCATGCCGTCGACGGCGTAGGACATGGGCAGGGCGTTCGAGATCGCTTCGAGGACGGGCTGCATGGTGTCGCGGGCGGCGAAGAGGCCGCACAGGAGGAGCTGGGGGAAGATCACGGCCGGCATGAACTGGACGGCCTGGAACTCGGACGCCGCGAAGGCGGAGACGAAGAGGCCGAGTGCCGTGCCGAGCAGGGCGTCGAGCAGGGCGACGAGCAGCAGCAGCCACGGGGAGCCGACGACGTCGAGGCCGAGGACCCAGAGGGCGACGCCGGTGGCGAGCAGGGACTGGACGACCGCCATGGCGCCGAAGGCGAGGGCGTAGCCGGCGATGAGGTCGCCCTTGCCGAGCGGCATGGCGAGGAGGCGTTCGAGGGTGCCTGAGGTGCGTTCGCGCAGGGTGGCGATGGAGGTGATCAGGAACATCGTGATGAGGGGGAAGATCCCGAGGAGGGACGCGCCGATGCTGTTGAAGGTGCGCGGGCTGCCGTCGAAGACGTAGCGGAGCAGGACCAGCATCAGTACGGGGACCAAGAGCATCAGCGCGATGGAGCGCGGGTCGTGGCGGAGCTGGCGCAGGACGCGGGCGGCGGTGGCGACGGTGCGGGCGGTGCTCATCGGGTGCTCCCGTGGGGGGCTGGGGCCTTGGCTTCGGCGTTGGCGGCGTCGACAAGGTGGAGGAAGGCCTCTTCGACGGTGTCCGTGTGGGTACGGGTGAGCAGGGCGTCGGGGGTGTCCTGCGCGAGGATGCGGCCCTCGCGCATGAGGAGGAGGTCGTGGCAGCGCTCGGCTTCGTCCATGACGTGGGAGGAGACGAGGAGGGTGGCGCCGCGGGTGGCGGTGATCTCGTGGAAGAGGTTCCACAGGTCGCGGCGCAGGACCGGGTCGAGGCCGACGGTCGGCTCGTCGAGGACGAGGAGCTCGGGGCTGCCGAGGAGGGCGACCGCGAGGGAGACCCTGCTGCGCTGGCCGCCGGAGAGGTTTCCGGCGAGGGCGGTGGTGTGGGTGGTGAGGTCCACGTCGGCGATGGCCCGGGTGACGGCGTCCCGCCGGCGCTCGGCGGCGGCGCGGCCGGGGTCGAGGATCGCGGCGAAGTAGTCGAGGTTCTGCCGGACGCTGAGGTCGTCGTAGACGGAGGGCGCCTGGGTGACGTAGCCGATGCGGGAGCGGAGTCCGGGGTGGCCGGCGGGGTGGCCGAGGACGTCGAGGGTGCCGGTGACGTGGGCCTGGGTGCCGACGACGGCGCGCATCAGGGTGGACTTTCCGCAGCCGGAGGGGCCGAGGAGGCCGGTGATGCGGCCTCGCGGGACCTCGAAGGAGAGGGCGTCGAGGACGGTGCGGGGGCTGCGGCCGGTGCCGCGGCGGACGGTGAGGCCGTCGGCGTGGACGGCGGCGGCCGCTTGGTTATTCATCATGTGATGAATAATGCTCCCGGCTGTGCCGCGGCGCAAGGGGCGCGGGGGCGGGGGCGGGGGCTGCCTGGCGGAGCCGGGGGCGGGGGGCCGGGGCCGGGGCCGGGCCGGGGCC
>NZ_JBHWMB010000164.1:0-4318 GCF_042730015.1 Streptomyces sp. NPDC059957
CATCCAGCCCCTCCGGCGTTTGAGGAGCGGGGTCTGGGGCGGAGCCCCAGGGGGTCCGGGCGCAGCCCGGGGCCCCGCTTCCAGCCCGTCCGGCGTTTGAGGGCCGGGGCAGGGCCGGCCCTGGGAACGGGCGAAGGGCGGGTAGGGGAACTTCGCCCCGCGCAGCGGCGAGGGTAGCTGCGGGGACTTTGCCCCGCGCAGCGGCGAGGGTCGCAGCGGGGACTTCGCCCCGCGCAGCGGTCAGGGTTGCTGCGGGGGCTTCGACCGCGCAGCGGCACGCCCGCGGGCGTGGCTGCGTGCGTAACCGGCCGGCGCCGGCCCGGGCGGGCTCCGGGGGCGTGGCAGGCTGGCGGGGGCCACCGGCCGGCCCCGCCGGGGACAGGGGCCAGGCACACGCGGAGCTAGGAGCAGCATGCACACCCTTCTCGTCACCGGCCCCGGCGGCGCCGGGCGCAGCACCATCGCGGCGGCCACCGCACTCGCCGCCGCACGGCAGGGCCACCGGGTCCTCCTGCTCTGCACCGGCCCAGGCGAACCGCCCGTGGCTCCGGAAGGCACGCTCAGGGTGGCCCGCGTCGACTCCGGCGAGGAGTTCCGGCGCGAGCTCGTCTCGCTCCAGGAGCGCGGCTCCGCGGTGCTCGGGATGCTCGGCGCCCGCCCCCTGCACGCCGACGAGATCACCGAGCTGCCCGGCGCCGAGCAGTTCGCCCTGCTCCGCGCCCTGCGGCGGGCCGCGGACGAGCCCGGCACCGACCTCGTCGTGGTCGACCTGCCCCCGCTGCACCAGGCGATCACCACCCTCGCCCTCCCCGCCCAGATCCGCCGCTACCTCGCCCGGCTGCTCCCCGCGGAGCGCCAGGCGGCCCGCGCCCTGCGCCCCGTACTGGCACAGCTCGCCGGCGTCCCGATGCCCTCGCAGTGGCTGTACGAGGCCGCCGCCCGCTGGGACGAGGACCTGGCGGCCGTCCAGGACGTCCTGGAGGCCCCCACCACCTCCGTACGGCTCGTCGCCGAGCCGGGACCCGCCGCCGACGCCGCACTGCGCCTGGGCAGGCTCGGGCTCGCCCTGTACCGGCTGCCCGTCTCGGCGCTCGTCGCCAACCGGATGCTGCCCGCCGGATCCACCGACCCGTGGCTGGCGGGACTCGCCGCCCAGCAGGAGAAGTACGCCGCCCAGTGGGCCGGCGACGAGAGCCTTCCGGTGCTCCCCGTACCCCACCTGGGCCGGGACCCGCACGGCCCCGGGGACCTGGCGGAGCTGGCCCCGGCCCCCGCCCCGGCGATCGCGCCCCGCCCCGCCTGGGCCGTCGAGGACCGGATCGCCGAAGACGGGGTGCTGCTCTGGCGGGTCCCGCTGCCCGGCGCCGAGAAGCGCGAGCTCGGCCTGGTCCGGCGCGGGGACGAGCTGCTGCTCACCGTGGGCCCGTACCGCAGGATCGTTCCCCTGCCCGCGGCCCTGCGCCGCTGCACCGTCTCCGGGGCCGCCCTCGCCGAAGGCGAGCTCCGCATCCGCTTCACCCCGGACCCGGACCTGTGGCCCCGCGGCGGCGAGAAGGCGTAGAGGACGGGCCGGAGGGCCCGCGGGCCTGGGGGGCGTACCGCCGTTCGGGTAACGTCGGAGGGAGCAGGAGTCCGTACCGCACGCCCAGCCGCCGCCGCAGGAGAGTCCGCCATGAGCGAGGCCACCGACCGCCCCACCGATCCCTCCGCCGGGGACGACGCCTGGGCCGAGGCCTGCGCCGAGGACCTCGCCGCCGAGCGGGAACGCCGCAGGTCCGAGCAGGGCGCCTCCGCGGGCACCGGCGCCGGGACCGCCGCCGAGGAGCTGTTCAAGCTCTTCGAGGCCGTCGCCGACAAGGTGTCCGACAAGGTCTCCGCGCTGCACAACCCGCTGTTCGGGGTCGCCGCGCAGGGCGCCGTACGACAGTTCGTCAACCAGGCGAAGAGCGCCGCCAAGCCCGTCGTCGAGCGCAACCCCGAGGTCTTCGACCACCTCGCGGCGGCCGGCTCGGAGCTGCTCGCCGCCTACCGCTCCGCCGTCGAGGGCCACGAACGCCGCTGGACGCGCGACGAGCCGGCCCCCGGACGGGGGAGCGGGACCGCGGGGACCGCCGAAAATGCCCCCGAAAACGCCGCCGGGAACGCGAAGGACCCCCGTGACGAGGGCAATGACGGCCCGACCGAGCGGATCGATCTCGACTGAACCCCCGCCTCCCTCGGGTACGGTTGACAGCGGCGGGGTTTGACCGGAAACCGAGGGACTAATGGGACTCACCATCGGCGTCGACATCGGCGGCACGAAGATCGCGGCCGGCGTGGTCGACGAAGACGGCACCATCCTTGAGACGTACAAGGTGCCCACCCCGCCGACCCCGGACGGAGTGACGGACGCGATCTGCGCCGCCGTTTCCGAGGTCAGCGCCAGCCACACCATCGACGCGGTCGGCATCGGCGCCGCCGGATACGTCGACGACAAGCGCGCGACCGTACTCTTCGCGCCGAACATCAACTGGCGGCACGAGCCGCTGAAGGACAAGGTCGAGCAGCGCATCGGCCTGCCCGTGGTCGTCGAGAACGACGCCAACTGCGCAGCCTGGGGCGAGTACCGCTTCGGCGCCGGCCAGGGCCACGAGGACGTCATCTGCATCACGCTCGGCACGGGCCTGGGCGGCGGCATCATCATCGGCAACAAGCTCCGGCGCGGACGCTTCGGCGTGGCCGCCGAGTTCGGCCACATCCGGGTCGTCCCGGACGGCCTGCTGTGCGGCTGCGGCAGCCAGGGCTGCTGGGAGCAGTACGCCTCCGGGCGCGCGCTCGTCCGGTACGCGAAGCAGCGCGCCAACGCCACCCCCGAGAACGCCAAGGCCCTGCTCGCGCTCGGCGACGGCACCCCCGACGGCATCGAGGGCAAGCACATCAGCGAGGCGGCCCGGGCCGGCGACCTGGTGGCCATCGACTCCTTCCGCGAACTGGCCCGTTGGGCGGGCGCCGGCCTCGCGGACCTGGCCTCGCTCTTCGACCCGTCGGCGTTCATCGTCGGCGGCGGCGTCTCGGACGAGGGCGACCTGGTCCTCGACCCGATCCGCAAGTCCTTCAAGCGCTGGCTGATCGGCGGCGCGTGGCGTCCGCACGCGCAGGTGCTCGCGGCGCAGCTCGGCGGCAAGGCCGGTCTGGTCGGCGCGGCCGACCTGGCCCGCCAGGGCTGAGACCCACCTGCTGCATCCCGTATCGGCGGACTGCCCGCCGCGCCCCCTGGGGTGCGGCGGGCAGTCTCGTTATGTTGCCGGGTATGGACCTCACCGAGCTGCCGAACTCCCGTACCGAAGCAGATGGTTCCGCCGTGATCCGGGTGCTCTCCTACAACGTCCGCTCACTGCGCGACGACGAGGACGCACTGGCCCGGGTGATCCGCGCGTGCGCGCCGGACCTGGTCTGCGTACAGGAGGCGCCGCGGTTCTTCCGGTGGCGCAAGCACGCGGCGCGGCTGGCCGCGAAGTGCGACCTGGTGGTCCTGTCGGGCGGCGCGACGGCGGCGGGACCGCTGCTCCTGTGCTCCCTACGGGCCTCCGTGGAGCGGACCGAGGACATACTGCTGCCGTTGACGCCGGGCCGCCACCGGCGGGGTTTCGCCACGGCGGTCGTACGGCTGGGCGGGGTCCGGGTCGGTGTGCTGAGCGCGCACCTGTCGCTGGACGGGCCCGAACGGCTGGCCCAGTCGGAGCTGCTGCTGGACCGGCTCGCCGGGATGGACGTGCCGTACGCGATCGCGGCGGGGGACATCAACGAGGGCCCGTCGGGGCCGGCCTTCCGCCGGCTGGCGGGGGCGCTGCAGGACTGCCGGGTGGTGGCGCCGTGGGGTGGGGAGCACACATGGGTGCGGTCGGCGGCGCCGCGCCGGATCGATGCGGTCTTCGCCAGTGCGGGGGTGGAGGTGCTGGCCTGCGGCGTCCCCGAGGGCCTACCGGGAGTCACCCCCGCGGACCTGGCCCGAGCGACGGACCACCTCCCGGTCCTGGCCGCGCTGCGATTGCCTTCCTGACGCGCCGCACACCTTCTTGACGCGCTGCTCGCGCGGTGCGGCCCTGGGGGCCTTACCGGCTTCGCGGCGCTGTGCCGGACTCCGTCCGGCGGTGGCTGGTCGGTGTGCCTGCCACTGTCGTCCTGGGGCGGGGCCGGTGGGCGGGTGCGGCTGGTTGTGCCCTGCGGGGCTGGGTCCCCTACCCGCCCTTCGCCCGTTCCCCGGGCTCCGCCCGGACCCGTTGCCGGGGACCAGTCCCCGGACCCCTGCGCCTCAAACGCCGGCGAGGCTGGATGTACC
>NZ_JBHWMB010000165.1:0-4059 GCF_042730015.1 Streptomyces sp. NPDC059957
GCGTTTGAGGACCGGGGTCTGGGGCGGAGCCCCAGGGGTCCGGGCGCAGCCCGGGGCTCCGCCTTCAGCCCGTCCGGCGTTTGAGGACCGGGTCAGGGCCGGCCCTGGGAACGGTGGAAGGGCGGGTAGGGGACTCCGCCCGCGCAGCGGCACGTGCGCAGCCGGGGCTGCGGGTGGGGCGGCGCCGCGCAGCGGTGCGTGCGGGGCCGCGTAGCGGGTGGGGGCCGGCCGGGGGTGGAGCTACAGGCGGGACGCGTACGCGCGGACGTCCGCGTCGGGGTCGGAGGCGGCCGTGGCCAGGGCTGCTGTGGCGGAGGGGTCGGGGCGGTGGGCGCGCAGGGAGAGGACCGCCGCCTTGCGGACGTCCGCGTTCGGGTCGGACAGGGCGAGGGAGAGGGGCGGCACCGCCAGGGCGGGAGGGGCCGAGGACAGGCCGGCGGCGGCCCCCGCGCGGACCTGCCACGCCGGGTCGGAGAGGGAGGCGACGGCCCGCGCCGTGTGGCCGCCGGTGGCGGCGACGGCCGCCAGCGCCGCCGCCCGGACCAGCGGGTCGGGGTCCGACAGGAGCGGGGTCAGCGCGGAGCCGGCCCGCAGGGTGCCCAGGGCCTTGGCCACGGCGACCCGGACCTCCCGGGAGGCGTCCCCGGCGGCGGGAGCCAGCGCGGTCACCGCGTCCACCGAGACCAGTGCCCGTACCGCCTGGATCCGGACGTCCACGTCGGCGTCCCGCAGGGACCGCTCGTACAGGCCGGGCTCCCCGAGCCGCAGGACCCGTAGGGCTTCGAGCGCCGCCGACCGTACCGCCGGATCCGCCACCGCGAGGCCCGCCCGCAGGGCCGTGCCCAGTGCGGGGTCGGGTGCGAGGACCTCCAGCAGTTCGCGCAGCGCGGCCGCCGCGGCCGCGCGGACCGCCGGGTCGGGGTCGGCCAGCCGCGCCCCGAGGGCGGGACCGGCGCCCTCCGGAACGGTTTCGCCGAGCACCGCGACCGCCGTGGCGCGGACCGCCGGGTCGGGGTCGTCGAGGTAGGGGAGGAGGGCGGGCAGGCCCGGGGTCTCCTCCGCGAGGGAGAGGAGCTCCAGGATCCGGGGTGAGCCGGGCCCGGACCCGGTGTCCCGGCCGGCCGGGGAGGGGGCCGCCGCCCGGCCTCCGGCCAGGGCCACGCCGACCAGTTCGACCTCGCCCAGGTGGCGGGAGGGCCCGCCCGTCGGGGTGAACTCCGCGACCGGCACCAGGTAGGGGTCGACCGGGCGCGCCGTGAACTCCATCGCCCCGGAAGGGGACTTGCGCAGGTCCAGGTGGTGCAGCCAGCCCGCGTCGTCGCGCTCGGGGTGGTCGAGGCGCTCGTGGTACAGCCCCCAGCGGGACTCCGTACGGGCGAGCGAGGCCCGCGCCGCCATCTCCGCGCAGTCCCGGATGAAGGAGACCTCCGCGCAGCGCATCAGCTCGTGCGGGGTCGTGGCGCCCATCTCGCCGATCTCCCTCTCCATCCGGGTGAAGGCCTCCACGGCGAGCGACAGTTTGGCGCCCGTCTTGGGCGGGGCCACGTAGTCGTTCACGAACCGGCGCAGCTTGTACTCGACCTGCGGCTGCGGCGGCCCGTCCGGGTGGCGCAGGGGGCGGTAGATCAGTTCGTGGGCGGCCGCGAGCTGGTCGGCGGGCAACGGCCCCTCGTGCGGCCGGTACTGGGCGGCGTCCGCCCCCGCCAGGTCGCCGAAGACGAAGGCGCCGATCATGTAGTTGTGCGGTACGGAGGCCAGGTCCCCGGCCGCGTAGAGCCGGGGCACGGTGGTGCGGGCGTGGTCGTCGACGCGTACGCCGGAGGCCGAGTGGCCGCCGCACAGGCCGATCTCCGAGATGTGCATCTCGATGTCGTGCGTGCGGTAGTCGTGGCCGCGGTTCGCGTGGAAGGTGCCGCGCGTCGGGCGCTCGGTGGTGTGCAGGATCGATTCGACGGCGGCGACGGTCTCCTCGGGGAGGTGGCTGAGCTTGAGGTACACCGGGCCCCGGTCGGAGGCGAGTTCGGCGGCGAACTCCGACATCATCTGCCCCGACCAGTAGTCGGAGTCGACGAACCGCTCGCCGTGCCGGTTGACCTGGTAGCCGCCGAAGGGGTTCGCGACGTACGCGCACGCCGGACCGTTGTAGTCCTTGATCAGCGGGTTGATCTGGAAGCACTCGATGCCGGTGAGTGCCGCGCCCGCGTGGTACGCCATCGCGTACCCGTCACCGGCGTTGGTGGGGTTCTCGTACGTCCCGTACAGGTACCCGGAGGCGGGCAGCCCGAGGCGTCCGCACGGTCCGGTCGCGAGGATGACGGCCCCGGCTCGCACGGTGACGAAGGCGCCGGTACGGGTGTTGAAGGCGGCCGCGCCGATCGCCCGGCCGTCCTCGGGGGAGGTCAGGACGCGGACCGGCATGACCCGGTTCTCGATCCGGATCAGCTCCCGCATCTCACGGCGGCGCAGCTGCCGGTACAGCACCTTCTTGACGTCCTTGCCCTCCGGCATGGGCAGCACGTACGAACCGGAGCGGTGGACCTGGCGGACGGCGTACTCGCCGTGCTCGTCCTTCTCGAACTTCACCCCGTACGACTCCAGTCGCCGCACCATGTCGAACCCGCGGGTCGCCGTCTGGCGGACCGTGGACTGGTCGACGATGCCGTCGTTGGCACGGGTGATCTCGGCGACGTAGTCGTCGGGCTCGGCGCGGCCCGGGATGACGGCGTTGTTGACCCCGTCCATGCCCATGGCGAGGGCGCCGGAATGGCGTACGTGCGCCTTCTCCAGGAGCAGCACCCGCGCGCCGGCCTCGGCAGCGGTCAGCGCCGCCATCGTGCCGGCGGTGCCGCCGCCGATGACGAGGACGTCGCAGGTCAGTTCCTCGGCGTCGGCGAGCGCGGGGAGGTCCATGAGGGGCCTTTCAGGAAGAAGGGAGTCGAGTGGCTCGGATCATGAGGCGGGTCGAGTCGTGGCGCCGGCCGGATCCCCGCCATCGCGGCCGATCACGTGGGGGCCTGACCTCGGCGCCCCGGCGAAGCCGGGTCGAGGATGTGGCGCCGGAGTGCGGAGCGGTCCGCCGTCCGCGAGCGGGGATGCGGTACGTCGATCAGCTCGCCGGTGGCGAGGAGTGCGACGCGGTCGCCGAGGTACAGGGCCTCGTCCACGTCATGGGTGACGAAGACGACGGTGGCGCCACTGCCGGCGAGGACGGCGACGAGCAGGTCCTGCATCTCGGCGCGGGTCTGGGCGTCGAGCGCGCCGAAGGGTTCGTCCATGAGGACGGCGCGGGGTGCGGCCGCGAGGGCGCGGGCCAGCTGGACGCGCTGGCGCTGGCCGCCGCTGAGCTGGTGCGGGTGCTTGTGGGCGTGGTCGGCGAGGCCCACCCGGTCCAGCCAGTCGCCGGCCGTGCGGCGGCGGTCCGCGCGCGGCGTTTTGCGGATGGCCAGAGGGAGTTCGACGTTGGCGCGGACCGTGCGCCAGGGGAGCAGGGCATCGTCCTGGAACACCAGGGCACGGTCGGCGTGCGGGCCCGTGACCGGGGCGCCGTCCTGGGTGACGGAGCCGGCGAGCGGGGGCAGGAGCCCGGCGAGGGTGCGGAGCAGGGTGGACTTGCCGCAGCCGGAGGGGCCGACGACGGTGAGGATCTCGCCCCCGCTGACGGCCAGGTCGACACCGTCGAGGACGGGTGCGGCGGTGGGGTGGCCCAGGCTGACGCCGGTGAGGTGGAGGGCGGCGCCGGCGGGTGGGGCGGGGGTGAGGGTGTCTGTGGACATGTGCCCTTCCTTTGGTTGCCGGGTTGGTTGGGGGCGGGGCCCCGGTCCTGGAGAGTCGGCGGTGCGGGTGGTCGGGCCCTGCGGGGCGGAGTCCCCGACCCGCCCTTCCACCGTTCCCAGGGCCGCCCCTGACCCGGTCCTCAAACGCCGGACGGGCTGAAAAGACCAACCACCGGACGGCTGAAAGGCGAGGGGCCCCGGGCTGCGCCCGGACCCCTGGGGCTCCGCCCCAGACCCCGGTCCTCAAACGCCGGACGGCTGAAAAGAACAACCCCGGCCGGGGACT
>NZ_JBHWMB010000166.1:0-1083 GCF_042730015.1 Streptomyces sp. NPDC059957
CCGTCCACGGCGTCTACCGCGACTGGCGCAAGATCCTCGACACCTACCCCGGCGAGCGCGTGTTCATCGGCGAGGTCTGGCTCCCGGAGGCCGAGCAGTTCGCCCGCTATCTGCGCCACGACGAACTGCACTCCGCCTTCAACTTCGACTACCTGTGCTGCCCCTGGGACTCCGGGGCCCTGCGCAAGGTCGTCGACGCGACGCTCGCCTCGCACGAGCCGGTCGGCGCCCCGCCGACCTGGGTGCTCTCCAACCACGACACGATCCGCCACGTCACCCGGTACGGACGCGCCGACACCTCCTTCGACATGGGCGACAAGCGGCTCCTCGACCCCAGCGACACCGGACTCGGCCGCCGCCGGGGCCGCGCCGCCGCCCTCGTCTCCCTCGCCCTGCCCGGCGGCGTCTACGTCTACCAGGGCGACGAACTCGGCCTGCCCGAGGTCCAGGACCTGCCCGACGAGGTCCTCCAAGACCCGACCTTCGTCCGCTCCGGCGGCGCGGACCGCGGCCGCGACGGCTGCCGCGTCCCGCTGCCCTGGGAGTCCGGCGGCCCCTCCCTCGGCTTCTCCGCCCCGGCCGCCGATCATGTCCCGGCCGCCGCCGGGACCGCCCCGGCCGCGCCCTGGCTGCCCCAGCCGGAGCGGTGGGCCGAGCTCAGTGCCGAGGCCCAGGACGGGGACCCGGACTCCGTCCTCACCCTCTACCGCGAAGCGCTCGCCCTGCGCGGCGCCGAACTGGCGGGGCTGCCCGAAACGCTGGAGTGGACCGAAGCGGGGCCGGACACCCTCTGCTTCGACCGGCCGGGCGGCTTTCGCTGCCTCACCGCCTTCGCGAGCCCGCTCCCGCTTCCCGCCGGCGCCCGCGTCCTGCTGGCCAGCGGCCCGCTCGACACCGGTACGGCCGGCCGGCCCGTACTGCCCCGGGACACCACGGTGTGGCTGCGCATGGCCGGATAGCACCGGCACGGGTGGGTGGCACAGGGACGACCCGCGACGCGGGCCATCCGCATCGTGAGATGTGGTGTCACATGTCGGCGACGGCATGCCAGACTCCTCGCATGCGCCAGCAGAAGATTAGCGC
>NZ_JBHWMB010000166.1:1093-3765 GCF_042730015.1 Streptomyces sp. NPDC059957
TGCCGGCCCGGAGCTGAACTGAGACCACCCCAGCAGCCCACCGCCCGCACGCAGACCTCTCGCATCCGCGAGGGGTCTTCTTGTTTTCCGGGACCACGCACTCCGCCCCAGGACAGGAGCCCACCCCTCATGACCCGCAGCGATGTTCTCCCCGCCGTCGACGACGCCGTGCGCACCGGCGACACCGCCTGCCACACGCTGACCATCACCGTCCGGGACGGCGGCCACGCACTCAACCGCATCTCCGCGATGCTCAACAACCTGTCCGTAAGGACGCTGTCCTTCAGGGCCGCCGACGGAGGCGGCCTCGCGGAGTGCGAGATCGTGGTCCCCGTCGCCGACTCCCCCCGCGCCCAGGCCAAGCTCCGGCGCTGCGTCGAGGTGGTCGAGCTGAGGGCCCACCCGGCGGGGGAGACCCGGGCCATCTGAACGAGCCGCAGACGTTTACTTGACTGACCGTTCCAGTATCTCGTAGAGTACGGGATATGGCCAGGACCAAGGAATTCGATCCGGCCGCCGCGCTGCAGTCGGCTCTGGAGCTGTTCTGGCGGCGCGGCTACGAGGCGACGTCGATGGCGGACCTCGTCGAGCAGCTCGGCATCGGGCGAGCCAGCATGTACGCCACCTTCGGGAACAAGCGCGAGCTCTACCTGAAGGCGCTGGACCGCTACAACGGGCAACGCGACCCCGACCTGCTGCGCGAGCTGTCCCAGCCGGGTCCCGCGCTGCCGGCCGTACGGGCGGTGGTACGTCGCTTCGCCGCCGAGTCGAGCACCGACGAACTCCGGCTGAACGGCTGCTTCGTGACCAACACGGCCGCGGAGTTCGGTACGCAAGACCCGGCGGCGGCCCGCAGGGTCGAAGCGAGCTGGAACCACATCGAGACCCTGCTGCACTCGGCACTGACCAGGGCCCAGGCCCAGGGCGAACTGCCCGCGGACCGCGATCCGCGCATGCTCGCCAGGATGCTGCTGGTCCTGATGCAGGGCATGCGCGTCGTGGGCAAGGCCTCGCAGGACCCGGGCCGGGCCCGGGACGCGGCGGAGCAGGCCCTGACGCTGCTCGACTGAGGGCATGACAGCACGAAGCCTCCCTTCGGGGAGGTTCTTTTAAGACTTCATTCTGGAATGTACGGTCCAGTTTAAATCTGAGGGGGAGTAATGACCGTCAAGCAGAGCACCGCACGCATCACGACGACGCTCACCGCGTCCGGATCCAAGGCGGCCCGTCCGGCGCCCGGCCCGGCCTTCGCACTGCTCGGTACCGTGCAGATGACGCTGATCTTCGCGCTCACCTCGCTCATCGTGCCGCTGCCCGCGATCGGCCGCGAATTCACCCTGGGCCGCGATGACTTGATGCTCCTGAGCGCCGCCTACGGGCTGAGCTTCGCCGGCCTCCTGCTCTTCGGGGGCCGCCTCACCGACCGGTTCGGCGGGCGCCGGGTGCTCACCGCCGGACTGCTGCTCTTCGCCGTGGCCTCCCTCGCCGCCCCGTTCGCCCAGGGATCCGGGATCCTGCTCACCGCCCGCTTCGCCCAGGGGGTGGGCGCCGCGCTCACAGCACCCGCCGCCATGGCCGTCCTGCGGGCGGTCTTCCCCGAACCGGCCGCGTTCGGACGGGCGATGGCCACCTGGGGCGGGCTGTCGGTGCTCGGCGCGACCGTCGGCAACCTCCTCTCCGGGGTCATCTCCGCCCTGACCACCTGGCGGCTGTCCTTCGCCGTCCCGGTCGCCGTGGCCGTCGCCGCACTGCTCCTCGCTCCCCGGCTGCTGCCCGCCACCCCGGCGGGCGAGGGCCGCTCCCTGGACCTGCCGGGCGCCCTGCTGGCCACCGCCGGAATCAGCCTCGCCAGCTACGGCTTCGTCCTCACCGACGTGCAGTCCTGGGGATCGACGGGCGTCCTGGTCACCCTGCTCACCGCGGCGGCGCTTCTGCTCGCCTTCCCGCTGGTGGAACGCCGGGTCCGCGACCCCCTGCTGCCGCTCGGGTTCCTCCGCGACCGGCGCCGGGTCCTCGCCCTGGCGGCCATCGGCCTGACCGCCGCCGGCACGGCCGTGACCTTCGTCCTCCTCTCTCTCCACCTCCAGCAGGAACTGGGCTGGTCGGCGCTGAGCACCTCCGCCGCGTTCCTCCCCTTCGCGATGGCGCTGCTCGTGGCCGGCAGGGTGGCGGGTCCGCTGGTGGCCCGGTACGGGGCGCCCCGCGTCACCACCGCCGGGCTCGTGGTCGCCGCGGCCGGGCTCGTACTCCTCGCGCTCACCGGGCTGGCCGCGGAGATCCCGTACGCCTACGGCCTCCTCCCCGGGCTGCTCCTGCTGCCCGCCGGCACGGCGGCCGCCTTCGCGGGGGCCGCGGTGCTCGCCACGGACGGGGTGGAGCCCCACCAGGCGGGACTCGCCGGGGGCGTCATGAACACCGCGATGGAGCTCGGACCGACGGTCGTCTTCGCCGCCGTGCTCTCCCTGGGCTCCGACACGGTCTCACTCGCCGCCACGGCGATCGCCTTCGCGGCGGTCGGCTTCCTCAACACCCGCATCAAGTAGAGGGGGGCCTCGCCACCAGGGTGGCCGCATCCGCCCGACACGGGCCGGACCTTTCGTAGCGGGGACAGGATTTGAACCTGCGACCTCTGGGTTATGAGCCCAGCGAGCTACCGAGCTGCTCCACCCCGC
>NZ_JBHWMB010000167.1:0-3421 GCF_042730015.1 Streptomyces sp. NPDC059957
CCGGTGCGCAGCACGCGCGTTTCGGGTGCGGTTCAAGCCTGTGCTTCTGGGGCGTGGCCCACGCTGCCACACGGTGTCCCGCGTGCCGCCCTTCGGGCCCTGGCGGGCCCTGCGGGCGAAATTGCCGGGCGCCCTCCGGGCGCGTTCACCGGCAATTTCGGTCCGCTGCGCGGACCGCCCTGCCCCGTTCCGGGGCAGGGTTTTTGGCCCTGCGCCTTCGGCGCGCACCGGGCCAAAAAGCACGCGGCCCACCGCGCGGCCTCCTGGGACACGCCCCAGAAGAGCCGAAGCGGAAGGCTGTCCCATGACCATGCCTGTGCACATGACGCCCATCTACTGCTCGCAGTGCCCGGCCGAGACCCCCTCCTCGTACCGCGCGCATCCGGACCGCATGTTCCGCTGCCTGGCGTGTGGTCACCTGCTGGATGTGCGGGACCTTGAGCTGGACCCGGAGGAGGCTTGGACCGTCTCCCGGGATGGTCTGCTCGGCTACACCGTCGACGAGCCGGAGGCGGTCGCCTACGGCCTGGACGGGGCCTTTGCGGCGGTGCACCGGGGCGCTGAACTCGTCCTGGAGGGCCTGACGCTGTCCGAGACCGAGGCGCGCGCGGTGACTCTGGCGGTGTGCGCCGTCCTGTCCGTGCTGGAGGACCCCGGCGTGAGCCTTGATGACGTCACCCGGGCCTGTTTCGAGTCCTCGGCGCCGGAGGTTGCGGCGCGGTTCGGGTGGCGGGTCAAGGCGGCTGCGCTAGAGCACCTGTGCCCGGTGTGCGGGGCCGGGGTGGTGCTGCGCAGCCGTGGCTGGGCGACGTGCGCGAATGCTGGTTGCGGGTGGGGTGACATGGCCGCTGTGCTGACCGGCGGGGTGGCCCCGGGGTGGGAGTTGTGAGAAGCGGACCGGACGGCCGAATAGGTGAACGGGGGCGGCGGACTCGCCGCCCCTTTTGTATGCCTAATGAAGGTTGATGGACAGCCCTGCGGGCTGGTCCGCCCCCTATGTGCCCTTCGGGCACGGGCGGACAAAGGACTCTGCCCTTCGGGCAGGCGCTGCGCGCCGGGCCCCCTTGAAGGCGCTTCGCGCCGGGGCCCACCCCTACGGGGTGAAGGAAGAACCCCGCTCAGCTCCTGTCGGACGGCGGGGCTAGGGTCGGGACAGCCCGCGCCGATATGGCGTGCGCGGGTGAGGCCCGGTGCCCAGACGTGTCTGGGGCAGCAGTACCACCGGGCCGCCCCAATTCATCGGCTCCGGGCGGGCAATGAGAGCCCCTCAGGAGCCCTCCGGGTCCGTCCCGGCCCCCAGGGGGCGCCGCCTGGGGGCGCCGCCTGGGGGCGCCGCCTGGGGGCGCCGCCTGGGGATGGGGCGCGTAGCGGGCCTCGCAGGGGCCACATCGGACTCTTCAGGTTCTGCGGCGAGACGGGTCCGATGGCCGGCCGTAGGTTGGGCGGCGGAAGTTGTGGTGTGGGAGCCGGTGCCCAGCGGGCGGCGTTCGATCATGCGCCTAGTCTCGCGGCCGGGGTGGAGCAGCGAGGACACCGGTCGGGCACACTGCGGCCCATGACCGATGACGAAAAGGCTGATGTGTTTCGCGAGACGATCGATGCCTACCTGGCCGAGGTCGACACCGATGATGCAGATCTCGAATCCGATGACCTGGCGTGGACGTTGGTGCGGGCGCTGCGCAGGGCCGAGGAGCGGGCGCAGGCCCGCCTGTAGAGGGAGCCCGGCTTACGGGCGGCGCAGGAGCGCGGCGAGAGCGGCAAGCAGGCTCTCGCTCCGCGGCGGGGTTCGAGTGTGACGGGGTGAGAATGTTGGCTGGACGCGACATTCTGCGGGTGGTCGCGTCACTGAATTGTCAGCGGAAACCCGCAGGTCACATGGGTCTTGATGGTGGTTCCGGTCAGGGTATGTGAGTACTGCGCAGCTTCGTTGGTTCGCGGCAGCATGGGCATCGCGGGTCAGTGGACCTGGTACGACATGATCTTTCCAGAGTCTAGCTGGAGTCCAGGTTGAAGCAGTCACCTGAAGTGCGATGCGGTGAGCTGCAGACCTCTCGGAGCTGGCGTGCTCGAAGAGGTCTGGTGGGTCGATGGAAGCTGATGGTGTCTCGCAGCGTGGTGTTCGACCGCGAGGGGCTCAGGATGGTGTGACTAGCATGCGGAGCAGTCCGGGTTCGCCTTCCAGGGATGCCAGGGCTTTTCCGAGGATTGCACCGACGGCTCGGCTGCGGTCGGATACGCGCATTGCGCACCCTTCGGTGGGTGAGGTCGTGAGGAGATCGCCGATGGAGATTGGCCCGTACTGGGGGTCTGCTTTGACGTAGACCTGACCTGCGAGTGCCAGTGTCACGTGATGTGCGGATTCGGGACTGCTTTCCATGACGGTTCCCGGGGTGAGCCCGCCGGCACCGGATACAACTCCAGTTGCGCGCGTGTCGTATTGCGCGTCGCATGCGGTGAGCAGGCCGTCGTTTCCGATGACGAGAACGGTGCCTGGTTCGAAGTTGTCTTCTGACCCAAAGGTCTCTGCGTAGTCCGCTCCTTGGGTGGTGAATTTCTTGGATGTCACCTCTTGTTCGAACCATCCAATTTTTCCGTTGACTTGGGGGCAGATCAGTATGCCGTTGATTTCGACTTTTCCGTCGAATTTGCCCGCCGCGAGTGGTCCCTTACCGTAGACACCGATGCCGTGTTCGCTATGCCCGGCGACTCCAGTGGTGCCTCCCTTGCCTTGTCCACGTACGGCGTCGATGCCGATGCCTCCTGTCGACTCGCCGTAGACACCGATCCAGGCCGAGCTGACTCCGGCCACTCCAGTCGAGATAGCTTCTCCCTTGACCCCGAAGCCTTCCGGGGCTTGGGATACGCCGACCACGGCGTGCCAAGCAGTACTCACGCCGAGGACAGCCGTACCCTGGGCGTTTGCTTCCAGGGCAATTGCATTATCGGGTACGGTTATCCTCACGGGTTCGTTGAAGTCATTCATTTTGGTCTCCAGGGCTGGATCTGAGGTTGATGGTTGCCGGTGGGAGTTGGCTAGGTTCGAGCCGGGACGGAGCCAGGCGCTACTCTTCGAACGTACGACTATGCAGGGACATCGGCAACAGGTTGCCAATTCAGTTAAATTTGCAATATGTGACGGGTGAACTGATACGAGTCCCCGCCAGGTCCTTCCAAGGCTGGACGGCCTCAAGGTCGGGCGTGTAGCCACCGGATTCGAAGTGGGGAGGAGGTTTCCAGAGGATGGGTTCGGGAGGTTTGGGTGCTCCTGGAGGCGGAGCCGGAAGGGTCTTGGGGATGGGGGAGCGGAGTGGACCCGCCCAACGGGCCGTAGGCCCGGACTCCGGGAAACGGGGTCACCTCCCGCGCGGAGCGCGGGAGCCCTGAGGCCGGCGAAGCCGGCCGCTCTGGTGGAGCGCAGCGG
>NZ_JBHWMB010000168.1:0-3383 GCF_042730015.1 Streptomyces sp. NPDC059957
ACTGGACGTACTTGCGCGGTCCGACAACGCGGCGAGGTGCCGTGCCGGGCGTCGCAACCCGGTGAACCTTCCCGGTCACAGCACTAGAGGTCGATCCAGTAGCGCCGCTTGGGGCCGATCAGGGTCTCGCGGACGTCTTCCAGCACGCCGCCGTTGCTCTCGATCGTGCGGATCGAGGCCTCGTTGCCGGGGTCGCAGGTGAGCAGCACCCGGTCGATCCCCAGCAGCCGGGCCTCGTGCTTGACCTCGCCCAGGGCCCAGGTGGCCAGGCCCCGGCGGCGGGCCGAGGGGCGCACGCTGTAGCCGATGTGGCCTCCCGCGTCGAGGAGGAAGCCGTTCAGGTAGTGCCTCAGGTCGATGGCACCCAAGTACTCGTCCCCCTCGGCGATCCACCAGTACGTGGCGTGGACGCGCCCGTGCTCGAGCGGCACCGCGCGGTCCCCGTAGCCCTTCAGGCGTTCCGTCCAGGCCCCGAAGCCCTCGGGGGTGTCCACGTCGTCGTCGGAGCCGAGCCCGGCGCCGTCCATGTGGGCGTCGGGCCCCCACTCCTCCTGCGCGACGAGCCAGGAGGCGTACAGACGGGGGGTCGGTGTGATCAGCTCGGGCATGACCGGACGATAACAGTCCGCGGAAAGCCGTCCCGGGCGGGCGTCCCGGGCGGGCTCGGGGACGTACGGACCGTCCGGCATGCCGGACGGCCGCGGAGGGCCAAGACCGGAGGGGCGGGGCAGCGCTCCCACCGGGCGGCCCCGGGAGAGGGGCGTGCATGAGTGCGGACGCGGGACGGGTCTGCGTCCTCGGTGACTGCGCGCTGCTGCGCCACGGCGTGGCCCGCGTGCTCGAAGCGGCCGACGGCCCGGCCTTTGTGCTCGGCGCCGGAACGGTCGACGAGGTCACCGCCGCGCTGGCGTGCGGGGACGCCCTGGCCGGAGACGTCCTGCTCGTCGACCTGCGGTTGGCGCCCGGGTGCCTGGCGGAGGTGGTGGCGCGACTGGCCGGACTCGGCTTCGCCGTGCTGGTGCTCTCTTCCGGCCCGCCGGAAGACGCCGGGGCCGCGCTGCGCGCGGGGGCCCGCGGCTGCCTGAGCCCACCTGGACCGGCTCCGCGACAAGATCGGCTCGCGGCGGCGGGCCGACCTGACGCGCTTCGCCCTGACCCACGACCTCATCCCGGCCTCCTCCTCCTGACCGGGGCCATCGTCTTCACCGGGGCAACCCTCCTGACCGGGCAGCTCTCCTGACCCGGCAGCCCTGCCGGCCGGGGTAACCCTGCCCCGCCCGGCGTGGGTTCTTCTGCCCTGTGCCCGTCCCGGGATCGACCGGACACTGAAGGCGACAGCCCTCGTGTGCCCGGATCCGGGAGGCGGTTTGCGATGAGTGGCATCTTCGGCGACACCCTCATTTCACCCAGGAGGAGGGCGGTGAGGTGCGGCTCGTCGCCTTCGGTGACGACAAGTACGCACGGCACGAGACGCTCGACGGCTATTCCGTCGTCTACGACGACGCCCGGGGCCTGTACTGCTTCGCCGAGACCGACGGCGGCGGCGCCGGACGCCGGTTCGTCTCCAGCGGCACGCCGGTTTCCCGGCCGGCGCCCGAGGGGCTGCCCCGGCACCTGCGGGAAGGGCAGGTCTACCGGCGGGACGTCGTGAAGGAACGGCTGATGGAGACGGTCCCGGAGGAGGACCGGGCCACCACCGATCCGGACACCCTGCTGACCTTCGGTCCCAACAAGGGCCTGCTCCCCGGTTTCGTCCTCAGTGAGGGAGACGTCCAGGGGCTGACGATCCTCGTCGACTTCCCGGACAAGCCCACGGAGGTCACGGTCGACGAGGTCTCCGAGCTGCTGAACAGCCCTCATTGCACGGCGAACGGAAACAGCTCCTCCGTCAAGGAGTTCTTCCGCACGATGTCGACGGGCCGGCTCCGCTTCACCAACACCGTGGTCGGTCCGCTGCGTTTGAGCCGCCCCCGCCTCTCCTACGGGCTCCCTGCGAACCGGGGACGGCTCGTACCGGAGGCGCTGCAGGCGGCCGTCGACGCCGGCATGGACTTCACCCGCTTCGACTCGCTCGGGCGGGGCGTCGTCGACTCCCTCTGCATCATGTACGCCGGCCGGACGGAGTTCAGGGGGGACCTCTGGCCGCACAACTCCCGCTTCCCCGCCCGGATCGGCAGCGTACGGACGGACTTGTACACCGTCACGAGCATCGGCGAGACGGCCGCCGACCTGAGCATCGGCACCTTCTGTCACGAGATCGGCCACCTGCTGTGCCGCTGGCCGGACCTGTACGACTACGGAACGGCCGAGCGCGAGGGCGACGACTTCTCCAGCGCGGGACTGGGCACGTACTGCGCGATGGCCGCGGGCAACAACCTGGGCGACGGGTTCCTCCCGTCCGCGGTCTGCGTCTACCTGCGGCGGCTCGTGCACTGGAGCGAGTTCCAGAACGGCACGCCGGTGGGCCACTACCAGTGCGCGCTCCTCCAGGCCGACGGCCACCTGGACCTGGAGACCAATCGGAACCAGGGCGACGGCTCGGACCTGTTCGGACCCACCCAGGGCACCGCCGTCTCGCACAGCAGCCGCCCCGCGTCCCTGTGGTGGGACGGCACCGAGTCCGGACCGACCATCTCCTCCATCTCCCCGCCGGGCCCGGTGCTCACCTTCCGGACCGGCGAGCAGGGCGTGGCGGGCACCCTGGTCACCGGCGCCTCCGCGCCCGGCGCCGGCATTCCCGAGGACGACTCCGGCGGCCTGACCGACGCGATCACCCTCCAGGGCCAGGGAACGGTCCGGGACCTGACGGTGACGATCGACATCGAGCACCCCCGCATCGGCGATCTGCGCGTGGTCCTGATGGCCCCGAGCGGCCGCCGGGCCGTGATCCACAACCGCACGGGCGGCAACGCCAAGAACCTGCGGGTGACGCTGGATTCGCAGCCGCCCTCGCTGCTCGCCCCGCTGATCGGCGACTCCGTGCCGGGGAGCTGGAAGCTCAGGATCACCGACGCGGTCGTCTCGAACGCCGGGGTGCTGAACGAATGGTCCCTCGCCGTCCGGACGGGTACCTGAGGGCGGAGAACGGGGGGCGGGGGGCGCCCCCCCCTTTTAGCCAATGGGTGTCGATTATATTTGAGCCATGACCGAAATGCCCCGCGATGTGGACGCCCAGCGCGTCCATCACGCCTTGGCCGTACCGTCGCGCCGGCGCCTGATGGCCCTGCTGCGGGAGGCGGACGGCCTGCTGGGCGTGGACGACATGGCCGCCGGCTCGGGGCTTTCGGTCGCCACCGTCCGCCACCACCTGGCCGCCCTGGCCGAGGCGGGCCTGGTCACGGCCACCGCCTCGGCCGGGCCGGGCCGGGGGCGGCCCCGGCTGG
>NZ_JBHWMB010000169.1:0-3332 GCF_042730015.1 Streptomyces sp. NPDC059957
GGCGCGGCCCGCTGGTTCAGGATGGCCCGCTTGATCGGCCGCGCGAGGGTGATCGCGGCGACCGAGGGCGGTACCGGGAGGTGGTCGTCGGAGCCCTCCGACTTCCGCAGCAGCCCGAAAGCGATCAGGCATCCCGGAACGGTCCCGGATAAACCGCCCTCGCGCAATGCCCTGCGGTAACCGGCCGCGCAGTTCCCGCAGATCGACGTGCAGCCGTCAATGTCGGGATGTGCGGTGTTGGTGTTCATCTGGACCCCCTTCTTGTTCCGGCAATGCAAGATCAGGATGCCTCGGTCCGTTGGCCGCGGGGGAGTGGAACGGCAGGATCCTTCCTGCCTGGTGATCGCGAAATGGCCCACATGACCGGTGGCGGGAGTGGCGACGGTGAAGCGAAACATTCATTCCGAGCGCAGGATTCCGCCGGCGGGGCTGAGCGAGGCGCTGGACATGCTGGCCCGGGCGCGCAAGGCCGTGGACGACGCGTACGGATCCGACGAGCAACT
Source organism: Streptomyces sp. NPDC059957 (assembly GCF_042730015.1). Taxonomy (NCBI): domain Bacteria; kingdom Bacillati; phylum Actinomycetota; class Actinomycetes; order Kitasatosporales; family Streptomycetaceae; genus Streptomyces; species Streptomyces sp. NPDC059957. The sequence goes on from NZ_JBHWMB010000169.1 coordinate 504, forward strand.
TGCACGGGTTGCCTTGCACTTGATCGACTGCGCGGCCGACGCCTCGGCACTGCTCTCCCGTGAAGGCGGCCTGGAAGCGGCCCGTGAGGCGCTGGGCTCCGCCCGCTCCGCGGTCGTCGCCGCCACCGCCGCGGTGCGCGTGATCCACGACGAGACGCGCGTCTGAGCGGTCGGCCGGGAGCCGTTCGGGCGTCCTGCGGGCGTCGTTCGGTCGAGCGCCCGACGATGCCGCGGATAGTACGTCCCCCCAAGTCCCGTCCGCAGGCCGATCGATGAAGATCACACGGAGGAGTGTTCCGGGCGCGCCTTCCGTACGCCGCTGACCTGCGGCGTGTACAACGGGTGATTGTTCATTGCACATTCATCCGGCATGGCGCCCGTTCACGGCGCGCGGGGTGGACCTGGTCGGATCGGACAGGGGGTAACCGCCCGGAATGGAAATACTTCAACAACGCGCCGACGCCGCTCAGGTGTGGGAAGCGGCCGAGGAGTTCATCCGCCTGTTCCACAGGGAGAACCCGGACGCGGGTGATCCGCGCGAGCGGCTCGCCGCCGTACGGGCCGAGCTCGCCGAGACGGACACGTACCGGCACACTCCCGAGGAACTGGAGCACGGCGCCCGCGTCGCGTGGCGCAACAGCAACCGCTGCATAGGCAGGCTGTACTGGAATTCGCTGCGCGTCCGCGACCGCCGCGGGCTCACCGACGCCGACGGGATCGCGGAAGAGTGCTTCGAGCACCTGCGCGAGGCCACCAACGGCGGCCGGGTCCGGCCCACCATCACGGTCTTCGCCCCCGACACCCCGGAGCGTCCCGGCCCGGTCATCTGGAGCGAGCAGCTGGTCCGGTACGCCGGATACGGCGACCACCCCTCGATAACCGTCGGCGACGCCCGCAACGCCGAGCTCACGAGCGCGCTGCTCGCGCTGGGCTGGTCCCGCGGCCCCGGTACCCCCTTCGACCTCCTTCCGCTGGTCGTGCAGGGGGTAGACGACAAACCCCGCTGGTTCGACGTCCCCCCGGACGCGGTGCTGGAGGTGCCCATCGAGCACCCCGAGGGAGCGGCCGGCGGTGACGGCTGGTCGGACTGGGGCCTGCGCTGGCACGCCGTACCCGCGATCTCCAACATGTGCCTGGAGATCGGCGGCATCCACTATCCGGCGGCGCCCTTCAACGGCTGGTACATGGGAACCGAGATCGGCGCCAGGAACCTCGCCGACACCGACCGCTACAACCTCCTGCCCGCGGTCGCCCGCCGCATGGGCCTCGACACCGCCAGCGACCGGTCCCTCTGGAAGGACCGTGCGCTCGTCGAGCTCAACCGGGCGGTGCTGTACTCCTTCGACCGGGCCAAGGTCACCATCGCCGACCACCACACGGAGTCCCGGCGCTTCCTGACCCACCTGGAGAAGGAGGAGCGCAAGGGTCGCGACGTGGGCGCGGACTGGTCCTGGATCGTGCCGCCCATATCCGGGTCCGCGACCCCGGTCTTCCACCGTACGTACGAGGACCGGCCGAGCTCGACCGCCTACGTCCACCATTCCGGCGCCCAGGAAAGGGCCCAGGGACGGGATTTGGTCTAGACCTTCTGTTACCGTCGCTCCCAGGGGGTACCTCCCGGCGTTAGCTGGGGGAGGATCCGGAACGGCGGAGAGGGGCCTCTCGTGAGCGGCGCGGACAGTGGTGTGGGCGGTATTGACCGTACGGCCGACGGCGGCGGACACCTGGCCTGGATCGGCTCGTTCACCTCGGGGGGCGGCCGCGGTGTCACCACCGCGGCCGTGGATCCGGCCACCGGAGCGCTGACCGTGCTCTCGGCCACGGACGCCGTCGCGAACCCCTCGTACCTGGCCCACGAGCCCGCCACCGGCGTGCTGTACGCCGTGAGCGAGGTCACGGAGGGCGCCGTGGGCGCCTTCCGGACCACCGCGCAGGGACTCGTCCCCCTCGGCGCGGCCGTCCCCGTCGGCGGCTCCGGCCCCACCCACCTCGGCGTGGCCGGGCGCCGGCTCCTGACCGCCAACTACACCTCCGGCAGCGTCAGCAGCCTCCCGCTCGCCGCCGACGGCTCGATCGGGGGGCCCGCCGCCGTACTCGTCCACCAGGGCTCCGGACCCGATGCCGGCCGGCAGGAGGGCCCGCACGCCCACCAGGTGCTGCCCGACCCGAGCGGCCGCTGGGTGCTCAGCGTCGACCTCGGCACCGACTCGGTACGGGTCTGCGCGCTCGACCCGGCCACCGGAGCCCCGGTCCTCCACGCCGAGACCGCGCTGCGCGCCGGGACCGGCCCCCGCCACCTTGCCTTCCACCCCTCCGGCGACGTGGTCTACGTCCTGCACGAGCTGGAGCCGCAGCTGACCGTCTGCCGCTGGAACGGGGAGTCGGGCGAGCTCCAACCGGTCGGCGAGGTTCCGGTCGCCTCCACGGGCGCTCCAGGGGCTCCGGCGGCCTACCCCTCGGCCGTCGTGGCCTCCGCCGACGGCCGTTTCGTCTGGGCGGCCGTCCGCGGAGCCGACACCATCACCACCCTCTCCCTCGCCGGCGGCGCGGAGAAGCCGCTGCTCACGGGCACCGTGCCGTGCGGGGGCAGTTGGCCGCGCGATCTCGCCGCCGACCCGTCGGGGCGGAGGCTGTACGCGGCCAACGAGCGCTCCGGCGACGTCACCTGGTTCGACGTGGACCCCGTGACCGGCGAGCCGCGCCGGGCCGGCTCGGTGTCCGTGCCCGCCGCCACCTGTGTGGTCTTCGGCTGAGGCCACGGCCGGCAGCGGCCGGTACGGCCGTACGCACGAGGGCCCGCGCCCCGGCTCGTTCGATTCAGAACGGTCC
>NZ_JBHWMB010000170.1:0-3054 GCF_042730015.1 Streptomyces sp. NPDC059957
ACCAGGCGGCGCTCCCACGCGCGGCGCGGGCGTTGGCCCCCACCCGCGCACGTACGACGTGTCGGCCCCGCCGCGCCGGCCCCAACACGCGGTACGGCGGGCCGTCCGGACCACACGCCCCCGCTCCTCCCGTGGAGGGCGGTGGTGCTCCGGGTCTGCCACCCCGCACCCGGAGCGCGGACGGCCCGCCGTCGCACCACCATCGCCGGGAGCGCCACCCGTTGGCATCAGGGGAAACCCTTGATCCCCCGGCCCGGAGGAACCCGGCGTTGTCACGGGAACCGACGCCGCCTACGGTGCCTCCTCGTGACGCCAGACACTGACTCGGGGAACCCCACCGCCATCCACCCCGCCCACCCCGCGCCGGTCGCGGGAGCCCGGCGCGCGGTGTCGGGCGCGGCCGCCCACGCGGCCGGAGTGCTGGAGCGCGCCGGGCGGGTGGCGCTCGCCGGCCCCTGGGGCGCGGGCAAGACCACCGTCCTGGAGGACGTACTGCGCACCCTGCCCTCCGGCTCCGGCTCCGGCTCCGTGCGGACGCGGACGGTGCTGCGTGTCACGACCGTCGAGGGGGACCGGGACCACGTCTTCGGCGCGCTCGCCCAGATGCTGTCCCACTGCGGTCCGGCCCGGCTCGCGGTGCTCTCCGGCAGACAGAGCGAGGTGGTCGACCGGATCCTGCACCGCGGCGCGGACGAACCGCTCGCCGCCTCGGAGCAGTTGCCCGCCCGCCTCGCGGTGACCGCGCTGCTCGCGTCGGGCCGCTGGATCCTGGCCGTGGACGGGGCCCAGTGGCTCGACCCGGCCAGCGCCGACGTCCTCGGCTACGCCCTGCGCACCCTCGCCCCGCCCGGGCTCACCGCGATCGTCACCGAACGCGTGCACGGCCGGGCGCAGTCCGCCGCCCGGCTGCTCGGCGGGCACCCCGCCCAGGTCGACGTGGACCCCCTCGACGCCGAGGAGACGGCCACCCTGCTCGACGCACACGGCCTGCCCACGCGCTGGGCCGGCCCCCTGCAGAGCCACTGCGGCGGCCACCCCCTGCTGACCTCCGTGTCCTGTACGGCACTTGCGCGGCTGCCCGCCTCGCAGAGGCATCGGCCCGCGATGACCGAGCAGACGGTCGACGCGGCCGGAGCCTGGCTGCACGCCACGCTCGGCGAACCCGCCCGGCACACCCTGATGCTCGCCGCCCTGACGAGCCGGCCCTCGCTGCCGCTGCTCCTGCGGGCGGGCCGCTCCGACGCCGAGGAACACCTGGCCCAGGCACAGGCCGCCGGGGTGTTGAGCGTGGACCCGGCGAGCGCCGTCCACTTCACGGCGGCGGCCCTGGCCCGGGCCGCCGCCCGCTCCGGGGCCAGGCCCCTGCGGGCGGCCGCCCACCTGACGCTCGCGCGGGCCGTCGGAGACCCCGTGCACGAGGTGCGCCACCGGGCCCTGGCCGCGGACCTGCCCGACCAGGGACTGGCCGAGGACACCGAGACCGCGGCGGCCACCGCCCGCGAGGCCGGCGAACGGGCCCTGGCCGCCGAGCTGTTCCTCCTCGCCGCCGAGATCACTCCGCCGGCCCGGTCCGCCACGCGGATCCGCAGGCTCTCGTGCGCCGCCCAAGAGGCGGCCTGCGCCGGCTCCGTCGACATCGCCCGGCAGGCGGCCGACGCACTGGCCGCGAGCAGGGCCGAGCCCACCGACCAGGTCGCCGCACTGCTCGCCGTCGTCGACGCCCACGGCCAGGCCATCTCCGATCTGGAGCCGCTGCTCGCGCGCTGCCGGGAACTGGCGACGGGCCACCCCGAGCTCCTCGCCGCCGTCGAGCTCCGCGCGGCGATCGCCGCCAACGTCGCGCACTCGGCCCCCGAGCGGGCCCTGCGCGCCGCCGGCCGGGCCGCGGAGCTCGCCGCCGCCGGCGGCCACCGCCCCCTGCAGGCCGCCGCCCTGACCATGCGCGCCCGGATGGAACGGGTCCTGGGCACCGCCGACGCGCCGGGCACCCTCGCCGAGGCCCTCGCCCTGGGGATCCCGGCCCAGCACTCCGGCATCCGCAACAGCGCCCAGTACCTCGCCGCCCGGCACGCCGTCTTCGACGACCGGCTGGCCGAGGCGCGCGATCGGCTCCTGGAGCTCCTCGCGCTCGCCGAGCACGAGGGCGACTCCGAGGACCTGGTCGACATCTGGCGCAGCCTCGCCGAGGTCGACACCCGCCTCGGCGCGTGCGCCCCGGCGCTCGCCTGGGCCGATCAGGCCGTACGGCTGTCCACCGGGGCGGGGCTGTCCATGGGCCCCGCCTGGTACACCGCGGCGCTGACGCAGAGCGCCGCCGGATCCTTCGCGGCCGCCCTGCGCACCGCCTCCTGCGGGGCCCGTGCCTCGCAGGAGGAGGGCGACGGGCTGTACGTGTCGCGCAACCTCTGGGTCATGGGCGCGGTCCAGCTGCACACCGGGGACGTGGCCGACGCGGTGGTCTCGCTCACGGCCGTCGCCGAGGCCGAGCGGCACGTGCCTCTCGCCGACCCCGGCATGTTCCGCTGGCAGCCGGACGCCGTGGAGGCCTTCACCTGCGCGGGCCGGATCGATCTGGCCCGCGCACTGCTGGAGCGCGCACGGCCCGCCCTGGGCAGGGCCGGAGCCGACTCGGGACCGGGGGCGGCGCTGGACCGCGCGCACGGGATCCTGCTGGCCCGCGGCGGCGCCGTGGAGGAGGCGAGCGTCCTGCTCCACCGCACGGCGGTCGCCTTCGAAGGGCTGGGGCTGCCGCTGGAGCAGGCCCGTACGCTCCTCGCCCTGGGCCGGGTCGAACGGGCCCGCAGGCGCCAGGCGGCCGCCCGCGCGGCCTGGGAGGCGGCCCGCGCCGTCTTCGACGACACCGGCGCCCGCCCCTGGCAGGAGCTCACCCGGGAGCTGCTCGACCGGGCGGGCGGACCGGCTCCGGCCACCGGCCAGACCCCGGGGCCGGCCCCGGGCGCGAGCAGGCTGACCGAGTCCGAGTCGCGCCTGGCGGACCTCATCTGCCAGGGGGCCACCAACCAGCAGGCGGCCCAGCACATGTTCATCTCGGTC
>NZ_JBHWMB010000171.1:0-3031 GCF_042730015.1 Streptomyces sp. NPDC059957
TCCCCGCCGGCGTGCGTGCCGCGCACGCCGGACCACCGGCGGACGGCTACCGGCGGACGTTCCAGTCGACGGTGGAGCGCAGCGTGCGGGCGATCTCCGGATCGCGGACCGCGGGGGTCCGGTCCTCGGCGGTCACCGACAGGGTGTGGGTGCGGAAGTCGGGGAGCCGCAGCTCCGCGACGGTGACGTCGGTCCGGCCCGCCAGGCGCTTGACCTCGCGGCCGTCGAGGTACCAGCGGACCTGGAGCCGGCGGCCGTCGGGGCCGGTGAGCCGGGGCACGGCGACCTTCACGGTGTGCGCCGTCCGCAGGGTGCGGTCCGTCGGGGTGAGCGGGGTGACGGCCCGCGCGTGCTGGTAGAAGCCGGCGATCATCGCCTCGACGCCGGGGAGGTTGAAGGGTTTGCCCAGGACCCGCATCAGCGAGTTGTCGGTGGGCCGGTTGATCCCGGTGACGAAGTAGCCGCCGCCCGCGTACGCGCCCACGACGCCTCCGTCCGGCGAGGGCTCGCCGAGCCAGCGGTACCACTTGGCCCGCTGCCGGGCCATCCGGTCGGCGGACAGCTTGGAGGTGTTGGACTCGGCGGGCTCGGGCCCGGTGTACTTCTCGTAGTCCGGGACCCCGGGGTAGAAGTACTCGTCGGCGAGTTTGCCGAGCGAGTGGCCCGTCTCGTGGATGGCGACCTGGCCGGACTTGGCGTGGTCCGCCGAGGCGGTGGAGATGCCTTCGTAGCCGAGGGTGGCGCTGGGCTCGTTGTAGCCGGCGCCGCCGTACTTGGCGCTGTTGGCCAGGACGATGACCAGATCGGCCTCCGGCGCCCTGGCCACGTAGGCGTCCACCTTGGGCTGGTCTATGCACAGGAGCCGCTCGATCTCCTCGCACCAGAAGTACGAGCCGAGGGCGGTGTCGCGGACGGTCGCCCGGTCGGGGTCGCCGGAGACTCCGGACTCGTTGGAGACGGCGTCGACCGTCCAGACGTTGAAGAGGTTCCGGTAGGTGGTGTACGGCTCCACGGCCGTCACCTCGGCCCACTTGGCCTGGGCGTCGGTGTGGAACTTCGCCAGCTCGGCCGCCGTGTAGCCGTCGCCGATGAAGACCACGTCCAGTCGGTCGCCGGTGGGGCCGTTGTCGACGAGCTTGACGACCTCGCCGTCCGCCGCCCGCTCCGCTTCGGAGAGCCTGGCGCTCGAACCGGCCGACTGGCCGGCCCGTGCGGGGACGCGGGCGTGGCCCGATCCGGCGTCACCACCCTGCTCCGGCCCCGGAACCTCCACCACGAGCCGGGGCGCGACCGGGTCGTCGGCCGCGCGGACGGGCCCGGCGGCCAGCAACGCGGCGGTCGCGCAGGCCGCCGCTACGGCTGCCCGCAGGACCGCGCGGGCGGCTGGGCGTCTGACGTGGTGCATGAAGTCCTCCTGGAACGCAGCGAGTTAAGTCACTTTGTAAGTGAATTGAATCGGCTGCTTAAATTAGGTGGCGCACGACGGGTGCGCAATGCCCTGGTCCCGCTGAATACTTGGCAGTTCGAGCAACCAGGGGGATCCCATGGACGAACCGGCCGAAATCGGCCGCAGGGTTCAGCGCATGCGCACCGAACTCGGCCTGACACAGCGCAAGTTGGCGGAGCCCTCGTACACCCCGGCCTATATCTCCACCCTGGAGGCGGGGAAGGTGCGCCCCTCGGAGGCCGCCCTGCGCTTCCTGGCCGGGCGGCTCGGCACCTCCTACGAGGAACTGGCCACCGGACGCCCCGCCGGACTGGCCACTGAGCTGCGCCTCGCCCTCACCGACGCCCAGCAGCTCCTGGCCTCCGGCGCGGCGGGCGAGGCCGCCGCCCACTACCGGCGCCTGCTCGCCGAAGCGGAGGGCCTCGGGCTCACCGACGAGCAGGTCGGGGCACTGCTCGGGCTCGGCGACTGCGCCCTGGAGACCGGCGAACTCAGCGACGCCATCGGGTACTTCGAGTCCGCCGAACGGCTGCTGGCCGACGAGCCGCTCCCCCGCCGCGCCCGCCCGATCCGCGGCCGCGCCGTGGCGCACCTGCTCACCGGGGAGCTGCGCTACGCCTGCTACCTGCTCGAGACCACCATCGACGAGCTGGGGGCGAGCGGACTGGCCGACCCCGAGGCGCTGCTCCTGCTCTACGCGGCCGTCATCGGGCCGTACATCGACATGGGCGCCCACGCCCGGGCCGCCCACGCCGCCGAGCTCGCCCTGGCGCTGGCCCCCCGGGTCACCGACCCGGCCCTGGTGGCGGGCATGCACCGGCAGGTCGCGCGGACCTTCCTGACCGAGGGGCGGGTGGCCGACGCCGACGCCTCCCTGGCCAAGGCCCAGGCGATCTACGGGCAGCTACAGCTGCGGACCGATCTGGCGCACTGCCACTGGATGCGCGGCTACGTACAGGCCCAGGACGGGGACCTCGCCTCCGCCGAGCGGGAACTGCGCACGGCCCGGGACATGCTCTCGGCCGGGCGGGCCGCCCTGTACACCGCCCAGGTGGAGGTCGAGCTGGCCGACGTACTGCGCCGGCTCGGCCGGTACGAGGAAGCCGCCGGGCTGCTCTCTGCGCTGCTGGCCCTCGGAGACAGTCACGGCGCGGTCCACGCGGGCGGCGCGCACCGGCTCCTCGGCCTCATGGCCGAGGAGCGGGGCGAGCCCGAGGCCGCCGAGGAGCACTACGTGCAGGCCCTGGCGCTGCTGGAACGCAGCGGGGCGACGGGCGACCTCGCGGACCTGTGCCGGCTCCTCGGAGATCTGCTGCGCCGAGCCGGCCGAACCGAGGCGGCGCTGGACGCCTACCGCACGGGCCTGGGCCACCGGGCGGCTCCCGGCACCACCACCCTGGGCCCCGCTCCCGCGGCGCCGGCGTTCCCGCACCGTCCGGCGGCGCGGTAGCGGGCCCAGGGTGGCGGCCGTCGGCCGGGGGTCGGTCGGCTAGTGCTGTGGCCGGGAAGGTTTGCCGGGTTGCGGCGTTCGGTGCGGTGCATCGCAAGGCGGAGGATCGCGGCTCGTACTGGACGTACTTGCGC
>NZ_JBHWMB010000172.1:0-2602 GCF_042730015.1 Streptomyces sp. NPDC059957
GTGGTCTGGGCGGTGACGGTGGAGACGAGGTTGCGGTGGGAGGACAGGATGCCCTTCGGGCGTCCCGTCGAGCCGGAGGTGAACATCACGCAGGCCGCGTCGGCGGGCGTCAGGAGGCCCCCCGGGCCGGTGGCGGGCTGCCTGCCGATGGCCTCGGCTTCGGAGTCCACCAGCACGCAGCTCCACGGTCCGGTCACCCGGGCGTGGTGCCGGGAGTCGGTGACGAGGACGCCCACCCCCGCGTCCCGCGCGGTCCCCGAAAGCCGTTCGTCGGGGAATTCGGGGTCCAGGAGGGCGTATGCGGCGCCGGTCTTGAGGACGGCGAGGAGGGCGATGGCGAAGTCGGTGCCGCGGTCGAGGAGGACTCCGGCCAAGTCGCCGCGTTTCAGGCCGTGTTCGGTGAGGTGGTGGGCGAGTCGGTTGGCGCGGGCGTCGAGTTCGCCGTAGGTGAGTTCCTCGTCGCCGAAGACCAGGGCGCGGGCTTCGGGGCGGGTGCGGGACTGCTCCTCGAAGCGGTCGACGAGGGTGGCCTCCCCGATCTCGGTGCGCCGGCCGGTCCACTCCTCCAGTACCTGGCGCCGCTCGGTCTCACCCAGCAACTCCAGCTCCGACAAAGGAACGTCGGGGGCGGCCACGACGTGCTCGAGGGTGCGCCGCAGCATGTCCGCCAGCCGTTCCACGGTGGCGCGCTCGTAGAGGTCGGAGCTGAACAGCACCGCCCCCGTCAGCGGCCCGTCCGGCTCGGCCCGCAGCAGGAACTCCAGGTCGAACTTGACCGCTCCCGTCACCAGCGGCTCCGCCGCCCCGGCCCGCAGGCCCGGAAGGTCCGGGGTGGCTGCCGGGCCCGACTCCAGGGCCAGGCAGACCTGGAACAGGGGGTGCCGGGCCAGCGAACGCGTCGGATTGACGGCCTCCAGCACCAGGTCGAAGGGGGCGTCCTGATGGGCGAAGGCGTCCAGGTCGGTGGCCCGCACCCGGGCCAGCAGATCCCGGAAGGCAGGGTCGCCCGAGGTGTCGGTCCGCAGCACGAGGGTGTTGACGAAGAACCCCACGAGGTCCGCCAGGGCCTCGTCCGTACGGCCCGCGACCGGTGAGCCGAGGGGGATGTCCGTCCCCGCACCCAGTCGGGTCAGCAGCGCGGCCAGCGAAGCCTGCACCACCATGAACGGCGTGCACCGCTCGGCGCGCGCCAGCTCGACGATCCGCTTGTGCAGCCGGCGCCCGAAGTCGACGCGCACCGCCCCGCCGCGCTGCCCCGCCACCGCGGGCCGGGGCCGGTCGGTGACCAGCCCGAGCTCCTCCGGGAGCCCGGCCAGCGCCGACTTCCAGTACGCGACCTGGCCGTCCAGCACTCCGCCGTCCGTCTGTGCGGCGCGCTGCCAGAGCGCGTAGTCGGCGTAGTCCGCGGGCAGCGGGGCCCAGTCGGGGGCACGGTCCTCCCGCCGGGCGGCGTAGGCCGCCGACAGGTCCTCGAAGAGCGGGCGCAGCGACTGCCCGTCGGTGGCGATGTGGTGCATCAGGACGAGCAGGGTGGACTCGGCCTCCCCGGTCCGCAGCAGCGTCGCCCGCAGCGGATGCTCGGCAGCGAGGTCGAAGGAGTGCCGGGCGGCCGCCAGCAGTTCGGCGTCCAGATCGTCCGGGGCCACCGTGCGGACCTCGAAGACGGCCGGCCCTGCCGGGTCGACGACTTGCTGGGGGTCGCCGTCCATGGTGGTGAACCTGGTCCGCAGCGGCTCGTGCCGGCCCGCGAGGTCGGCGAAGGCGGCCCTGAGCGCCGCCACATCCACGGCGCCGTCCAGCCGGACGGCCATCGGCACGTTGTACGAGGTCCCCCGGTCCTGGAGCCCCGACACCAGCCAGAGCCGCTGCTGGGCGAAGGACAGCGGCAGCGGCTCCGGCCGCACGGCGGCCCGGGTCAGCGGCGGCAGCGCGGGCCGGCCCGAGGCGGCCGTGACCTGGCGGGCCAGCGCCGCCGGGGTGGGGTGCTGGAAGACGTCGCGGAGGGTGAGGGTGACGCCGAGGGTCGCGCCGATCCGGTTCACCAGCCGGGCGGCGAGCAGTGAGTGGCCGCCGTGGTCGAAGAAGCCGTCGTCGATGGAGAGCGGGGCGGGGGAGCCGAGGACCTCGCTGACGAGGGTCCGGACGATCTCCTCCAGTTCGGTGCGCGGCTGGCGGCCGCCGGCGGTCAGCGGAAGCTCGACGGCCGGCAGCGCCCGCTTGTCGATCTTCCCGTTCGCGGTGAGCGGCAGCCGGTCCAGCACCGCGAACTGCGCCGGGACCATGTGCTCCGGCAGCCGCTCGCGCAGCCAGCCCTTCAGTGCGGCCGGGGTCGTCTCCTGGCCGGGGACGAGAGTGACGTAGGCCGTCAGGTGGGTGGTGTGCACCACCGTGGCCTGGGCGATCCCGGGGTGGCCGGTCAGCACGGTCTCGATCTCGGTGGGTTCCACGCGGAAGCCGCGGATCTTGATCTGGGTGTCGGTGCGGCCGGTGTAGTGGAGGTTGCCGTTGTTGTCCCAGTGGGCTTGGTCGCCGGTGCGGTAGAGGCGGGAGCCGGGGGGCCCGTAGGGGTTGGGGACGAAGCTGGTGGCGGTGGTGGTGGGTT
>NZ_JBHWMB010000173.1:0-1835 GCF_042730015.1 Streptomyces sp. NPDC059957
AGGTCTTCGGCCTGTTGGGGTGTCCGCTTCGCTCCCACCCTGGCCCTTGCGGCTTCGCCTCCAGGGCCAGGGCCCGCTTCGCGGTCCCGGCTGGCAGCGGCGGGGAGGGTGCGGGCTGGTTCTCGGCTGACGGCCGGTGGGGTACTCGGGAGGGGGGTGATCCTCGGAATCCTGCCCGGGTGGGTGCGTCCTCCGGGTAGAGTCAGCCTACATCAGATCTGATGTAGGCTGTGTAATATCTCGTGAAACTGTTGCCTACTGGGTTGAGTGGATCGATAGGCCAGTATTCTGCCTGGTGTCCCGATCGCGTGAATCGGATGCTGTGTACGATCCCGAGGAATCTGCCACTGCCCCTGATAGGGGCTTTGAATTCTTCTACCTGACGGAGGAAGCGAATGCAGGAGGCAGGAGGCATCACCCTCCGCCCGCATCAGGAAGAGGCGGTGGAGGCGATCGTCCGGGGGCTCGAAGTCCGGCCCGGGAAGCGTCTTCCGAAGGCGGGTCTGCGGGCGACGGTGGTCGCGGCGTGCGGGACCGGGAAGACGTTCATCGCGGCCACGGCCGCGCTTCGCCTCGCCCGGGGCGGGCGGGTCCTGGTGGTGCTGCCGACGCTCGATCTCCTGACCCAGACCGCCAGGGAGTGGCGTACCGCCGGCCACACCGGGCCCGCGGTCGCCGTGTGCTCGCTGGAGGACAACCCGCAGCTCTACAGCCTCCAGGTCCGCACGACGACGTCGGCGCCTCAGCTCGCGCTGTGGCACGGGCGCGGCCCGGTCACCGTGTACGCGACGTACGCCTCCCTGCCCGTCATCGCCGAAGCCGTCGCCGAGGCGCACGAGTACGGGCTGGTGATGGAGGCCTTCGACCTGGTGGTCGTGGACGAGGCGCACCGCACGTCCGGGTCGGCGGGGAAGGCGTGGGCGGAGGTGCACCGGCAGGAGGTGATCCCGGCCCAGCGCCGGCTCTACATGACGGCCACCCCTCGGATCTGGGGCGAGCGGCATGTGCGGACGCGGGCAGAGCAGAGGGCCGCCGAGGAAGCGCACCGGGAGGCGGAGGAGAAGCGGCGCCTGGAGGCGGAGGCCGAGGGGCTCGTGTACGTGGGCGGGCCGCTGCGGGATCCGCTGCCCAAGACGATGGCCTGCTCCATGGACGACCCGAAGGTGTTCGGGCCCGTCGTCTACGAGCTGACCCTCGCCGACGCAATCGCCCGCGGGCTTCTGGCGCGCTACCAGATCGTGGTGGCCGAGCTCGTCGACCCTGTCGTCACCCCGAAGCGGCTCTACAGCAAGGAGCGGTGGGAGGAACGGCTCCGCGGCGAGCGCCTCGCCGCCATGCAGACCGCGCTGCTGGAGACCATGGCCGACCACGACTTGAAGACCACGATCACCTTCCATCACCGCACCGTCGAGGCACAGGCCTTCGCCGAAGGCCTCCCCCGCGTCGCCCGCCGCCTCCACGAAACGCACCCCGAAAAGCACCCCGAACACATGTGGACGGGGTGGCTGCGCGGAGAGCACGAGCCCGAGTACCGGGCCGACGTCCTCGCCGACTTCGGACGCCGCGCCGGCCGCGCCGTCCTCGCGAACTGCCGCGTCCTCGGGGAAGGCGTCGACATCCGCGCCGTCGACTCCGTGGCCCTGATCGACCCCAAGGGCTCCGACGTCGACATCGTCCAGGCCATCGGACGGGCCCTTAGGCAAAAGCCGGGCGAGGGGAAGATGGCCACGCTCATCGTGCCTGTCTTCCTGGCCGAGAATGAGAATCCCGACGACATTCTCTCGTCGAAATCGTACGGCCCGCTCATTCGGGTATTGAACGGGCTTCGTGCGCAC
>NZ_JBHWMB010000174.1:0-1467 GCF_042730015.1 Streptomyces sp. NPDC059957
GCCGGCCACTGGCAGCTCTCCTGGACCAACGCCGGCCACCCGCCCCCACTCCTCACCCACCCCGGCGCACCCTCCGAGCCCGCCGAGCAGCTCCAAGCCCACGACATCCTCCTGCACCCCGCCCTACCGCCGGGGCCCCGCACCACCCACACCCGGCTCCTGGCCCCCGGCAGCACCCTCCTGCTCTACACCGACGGACTCGTCGAACACCGCGGGCAAGACCTCGAGGCCGCGACGAATGAGGCCGCACGCCACCTGGCCGCCGCGAGCGCCGACTCCCCCCTGGACGATGTCCTGCAGCACCTCGCGGGAACCGTCGCCCCCGCCCACCCCGATGACGACACCGTCCTCCTCGCCATCCGCATCGCGCCCCTCCCGCCGGTTGATCCGCCGGTTGGTCCGCCTGGTGATCGGGACCTCGGGCACCTCGCGCCACCGGCCGCTCCGAACGCGACCGGCCCGTACACCGGCTGACCGGTGCGCGCTCACGCCCCGAGGGCGTCCTCGACGCTCGCGTGTACGGAAAGGACCGTATCGGCACCGGTCACGGCGAAGAGCCGGCGCAACTGGTCACCCGGGGCGGCGACGCGCAGGGCAGTGAGGTGGTGCAGTCGCAGCAGCAGGTTCAGGAAGGAGGAGTCGCCGAAGGTGACGGCCGCGGCGTCCAGAACCACCAGCGGGTACCGGTCCGCGGCGGAGACGAGAGCCTCCTCCAGCGGAGCCAGCGTGTCCTGGTCCAGCTCTCCGCGGGCCGCCACCACGCACCCGGTCCCCGCCGGGTGGCTGTCCCCGACCACACCTGACTCGAACGCGTCCCCTGCTCCCGCCATGTCCGCCTCCCGGCTCGCCAGCTCTCACGTCGTCGTCAAGGGAGTATGCCTGGTTGCTCGATCGACGAGGCACCCGCAGGGTGTGGCACGGCCCGCCGGACGCACCGCGTGGTCCGGGGAACGAAGAAGGCGCCGTGCGAAGGGTGTAGGACCGATGAGCCGGGGCAGAAGGGCCCGGGCAGCCGTCAGTCAATCGGGAGGGAGCGGCCACCATGTCTCGCTCGGCCACCGTCATGGGACCCATTCGTGCTACAGACGTGCAAGCCCCTGCTTGTGACCGGAGCATCGTGGGAGCGCCAACGCGGGACATGGACCGCGTCGAGGTCGAGAACCCCCGCGAGATGGCGCCCTCGGACGCCCGTGAGCTGTCGCGGCTCTTCTTCGCGAGGCTGCGCACGCTGGAGGAGGGGACCCGCGAGTACCAGTACACGCGCAACACCCTGATCGAGATGAACCTGTCCCTCGTCCAGTTCGCCGCACGGCGCTTCCGCGCCCGCGTGCTCGGCGGCGGACTCGACATGGACGACGTCATCCAGGTGGGAACCATCGGCCTGATCAAGGCCATCGACCGCTACGACACCGAGCGCGAGGTCGAGTTCTCCACCCTCGCCCTCCCCTACATCACCGGTGAGATCAA
>NZ_JBHWMB010000175.1:0-1393 GCF_042730015.1 Streptomyces sp. NPDC059957
CGAAACCGACACCCTTGCGGAGCGGCTACGCCTGCCGGTTGACCGACTCGATGTTGCGGATCGCGGTGGTGAACTCACGGCCGGACGCGTCGCGGATGTAGGCCAGCTCCATCCAGCGCTCGTGAACGATCGAGTCCGAGTCGTTCTCGTGGATCACGGCCATCAACTCCCCTTCAGCGCCGGATGCGATGTCGCGGACGCGGTGACGCAGAAGCCGATGAGGGACGTATTCGTAGCGCTCACTCACCAGCCCCTCCCTCGAAGGTGCTGAGGAAGTGCTCCCAGCCGACCAGCGCACGGTCGAGTAGATCCCCACTGGGCTCGGCCACTGCCAGGACCCTCGTGGTGCGGCAGTCTTCGGAGTCGGAGCTGGCCATGTCGATAGGAATCTGACGCATGCAGATCACTCCTCAGTCCTGAGGCCGTCCACAGGCGACCTCTCTAGAGATGTATCCACTGCAGCCGATGTGGCGCCACCTGTCAATACATCTCTAGAGATGTCGATGGATCGTGGGTGGACGGATCCCCAAGCTGGTACGTGCAGTGGCCTATATCTGGTCCTAGGGTGTCTAGAGAGGAGAAGGAGTGATCGTTCAATGACCAGCCAAGGCGGATCCCGCCAGCCGAAGTACCAGCGGATCGCTGATGCGCTGCGGGCGGCTATCCAGGCGGGTGAGTACGGCCCGGGCGACCGCCTGCCAGGTGAGAACGACCTCATGACCACCTACGACGTCGCCAGGATGACCGCACGTCAGGCCCTCGGCGTGCTCCAGAACGAAGGCCTCGCGGAGGCGCGAAAGGGCGCCGGCGTCTTCGTGCGGGCGTTCAAACCCCTGAGACGGCGCGGTATCCAGCGCCTGGCGCAGGAGCAGTGGGGATCGGGCCGCTCCGTCTGGTCCGCAGATACCGAAGAGCGTGAGCTCGTCGTCGATCAGATCGAGGTTCGGGAGAACGCGGCGGACGACCGTATCGCCGACGCTCTCGGCATTTCCACAGGGGCCCTGGTCTGGGCACGCAGCCGCCGCTTCGTGCTCGAAGGAAAGCCGGTGCTCTTCGCGACATCACACCTGCCGTCAGATGTCGTCGCCGACTCTGCCATCACCCAAGCCGATACCGGCCCCGGTGGCACGTATGCGCGGCTGGCTGAGCTGGGGCACAAGCCCGTTCGTTTCCGCGAGGAGATTCGCTCCCGAATGCCTTCGGCCGACGAGGCCGAGCGACTCTCGCTCGCGATTGGCACACCTGTCATCCAGATCATCCGCACCGCGTTCACCGAGGGCGGGCGGCCCATCGAGGTCAATGAGATGACCCTGGACTCCGCCTCCTACGTCCTGGAGTACGACTTCGACGCCTAGATCGAAGCGGTGGGGATGCGTTCGAGAGGTTGGCTTGT
>NZ_JBHWMB010000176.1:0-1391 GCF_042730015.1 Streptomyces sp. NPDC059957
CCTAGTAGTGCTTTGTTACGTGCTGTCGTAGGGCTGCCATGGGGTGGGTTGTCGGCAGGTGGGGCAGGTGCCGGTCCAGGTGGCGATGAGGTGTTGGAGGAGGTCCAGGGCCTGGTAGAGGGTCAGGCCCTGGCAGGGACTTTTGGGGCTCTCCGCTGTTCGGTGAGGAAGAGATGGGCGGCGGTGACGAGGGTGACGTGTCGGTGCCAGCCGGTGAAGGAGCGGCCCTCGAAGTGGTCCAGGCCCAGAGCTGTTTTCAGCTCGCGGTAATCGTGCTCGATCCGCCAGCGTGTCTTCGCGAGACGGACCAGATCCTTCGCGGGAATGTCGCCGGGCAGGTTCGAGATCCAGTACTTCACCGGCTCCGCTTCACCCTCGGGCCACTGCGCGATCAACCAGGTGAGGGGGATCGTCCCGTCAGCGGCGGGCTTGGGCCGGCGACCGGCCAGGCGGACCCGCAGGAGCACGAAGTGCGAGCTCATCGCCGCCTTCGATCCCTTGCGCCAGGTCAGCGTGCGTCCCACCTGCCGGCCTGCGGCCAGCACGTGGTCGCGTAAGGAGAGGGGCCGGGTGCGGTAACGGGGCAACGGCCGGGGGCCCAACCCGCTGTATGCGGGCTGGTGTGGTTCGGCGTCCTCGCCGTGGGCGGTCATCTCGGCTTTCACCTGCAGGACGTAAGCCAGGCCTCGGTCTTCGAGGCCGTGGCGGAAGTCCGCGTTCGCGCCGTAGCCGGTGTCCGCGACCAGTGCGGCGGGTCGCAGGCCGATCTGGTCGAGTTCGTCGAGCATGTCCAGCGCGAGCTGCCACTTGGGGCGGTGGTGCTCGGTATCGGGGATCCGGCAGGCCTCGCGACGGGCGGCTGCCTCGGGCCCGTCCCATGCGGCAGGCAGGAACAGCCGCCAGGACAGCGGGCAGGAGGCCGTGTCCGTGGCGGCGTGGACGCTGACGCCGATCTGGCAGTTGCCGACCTTGCCCAGCGTGCCCGAGTACTGGCGGGCGACCCCCGGCGAGGCGGTGCCGTCCTTGGGGAAGCCGGTGTCGTCCACGACCCACACCTGCGGACGCACCACCCGAACGGCCCGCCATGCGAGCCGGGCCCGGACGTCCTCGACCGGCCAGGTCGAAGACGTCATGAACTGCTGCAACCGTTGGTGATCAATGCCGAGGCGTTCGGCCATCGGCTGCATCGACTTCCGTCGGCCGTCCAGCAACAGCCCCCGCACATAGAGCAAGCCCTTCTCGCGCTGGTCCCGCCGCACCAGCGGCGTGAACACCTCGGAGGCGAACTCCTCCAACCGGACCCGTACCGCAGCAAGCTCCCCAGCCCTCATACAACCAGCGAACTACCAGACACACGCCGTGACAAGACCAGCTAACAAAGCACTACTAGG
>NZ_JBHWMB010000177.1:0-1387 GCF_042730015.1 Streptomyces sp. NPDC059957
TGTGCTCGCCCCATGAGTCGTGTTCTGTTTCAGATCTTGGGTTTTGCCTGACGGGGCCGGTTTTGGTCCGGTGTCCTGATGGCATGGGCGATACCAGGCTGCCGCCGGTGGTGCTGTCGGATGCTGAGCGGCTGACGTTGGAGAGCTGGGCCAGGCGGCGTTCAACTGCGCAGGGCCTGGCCCAGCGCGCGCAGATCGTGCTGGCGTGCGCGCGAGGGTGGAACAACACCGTGGTGGCCGCGCGGTTGGGCACAGAGCGCAAGACGGTGGCCAGATGGCGGATGCGGTTCCTGCGGGACCGGCTGGAGGGCCTGTCGGACGAGCCGCGGCCCGGGGTGCCGCGGACCATCACCGACGCCCAGGTGGAAGAGGTGGTGGTCCGCACCCTCCAAGAGACACCCGCAGGCGGGACGCACTGGTCGAAGCGGGAGCTCGCCAAAGTCGTGGGGATCTCGCCCGCGAGCGTGCTGAGGATCTGGCACGCCTTCGGCCTGCAGCCCTGGCGGACCGAGACCTTCAAAATCTCCCCGGACCCTCTCCTGATCGACAAGATCCGTGATGTCGTCGGCCTCTACCTCGCCCCGCCGGCCAACGCGGCGGTGTTCGCGGTCGACGAGAAACCCCAGATCCAGGCCCTTGAGCGGACCGCGCCGGTACTGCCGATGCTGCCCGGTGTCCCCGAACGGCGAACCTTCGACTACGTCCGGCACGGCACCGTCGACCTGTTCGCCGCCCTGAACACAGCCACCGGCAAGGTGATCACGAAACTGTCCGCACAGCACCGGGCCGTGGACTTCCGTGACTTCCTCGACGAGATCGACCACCAGACCGATCCCGGCCTGGCGGTCCACGTCATCTGCGACAACCTCTCCACCCACAAGGCACCAGTCGTGCGCAAGTGGCTGCTGGCGCATCCCCGGTTCCAACTGCACTTCACGCCCACGTACTCGTCGTGGATCAACCAGGTCGAGCGGTGGTTCGCCGAACTGGAACGACGCTGCCTCCAACGCGGCGTGTTCTGCTCACTCGACGACCTCAAGGCCGCACTCGAGAACTGGATCAAGGTCTGGAACGACCAGGCCCGACCCTTCAAATGGACCAAGACCGCCGACCAGATCCTCGACCGCATCTGCCGCTACTGCGACAGGATCTCCAAACCAGATCACTAGGTGTATTGACCCGCAGCGTTGTTTACGCGGCTGATGGGTGGGTGTCCGCCCAGTGCGGTGTGGGAGCGGTGGTGGTTGTAGGTGTGGAGGAAGTCTGCCAGGGCTGCTGTTCGCTCGTCGTTCGAGGTGTAGGGCCGTAGGTAGGCCCATTCCTCGAGGAGGGTGCGGTTGAAGCGTTCGACCTTGCCGTTGGTCTGCGGCCGGTAGGGCCGGGTTCG
>NZ_JBHWMB010000178.1:0-1031 GCF_042730015.1 Streptomyces sp. NPDC059957
CGCCTGGAGCCGGCCGACCTGGGCGCCGTCCGGCACATCCGGCTGCCGGAGAACTCCACCTCCCGCGCCCAGCTCGACGCCGCCCTCGCCGAAGCGGGCGTCCGGGTCAGCTCCGACACCAGCGCCGCCGACTGGGACACCGCCCTCCTCCTCGCCGAACTGGGCCTCGGCCACGCCGTCGTACCGGCGCTGCCCGGCTGGCAGGTCCCCGGATCAGACGGACCGATGCGCCTGGTGCCGGTGCCCGCCCTGCCGCCGCTCGCCGTCGGCTGGGCCGTCCGGCGCTGGTCCGCCCTCTCTCCGCTCGCCCGCGCCTTCGCCGACGAGGTGGCCCGCAGCTGCGTGGCCCGCGCGACCGCCCCCGGGCAGCCGTGACGCGGGCAGCAGCCCTACGGCGGCCAGCGCGGTCAGCGCCGCGACAGAAGACCCGGTCCCCGCGGCCAGCGCGATGCCGAGGGCGGGGCCGACGTTCATCGCCGTCTGCTTGAGCCCGCCCACCACCCCGGCGTGCCCGGCCGGGGCGTCCCCGACCACCACCCCGGTGGCCGTCACCATCACCGCGGCGAAGCCCGCGCCGAGCACCCCGAACCCCCAGCCCGGATCCAGTCCCGCGATCCCGAGCGCCACCAGCCCGGTCCCCGCCACCGCCGTCCCGCGGGCCCCGGACCGGCGCAGCAGGGCCCCCGCCACCGGTGCGCCGACGACCATGGCGGCCGTCATCGGCAGCACGCGCAGCCCGGTCGCAAGCGGATCGAGCCCCGCCGCGTCCTGGAGCGCGAAGCCGGCCCCGAACAGTGCCCCGAACAGGGCGCCGGAGACCACGGTCAGCAGCGCCACGGACGCCGTCACCGGGACGGAGCGGGCGACCGGGCGCGGCACCAGGGGCTGGGCGGAGCGGCGCTCGGACCGCACGAGCAGGGCCGCCAGGGCGGCCGCCGCGGCGAACCCGGCCAGGGTCCGGGGCCCCGACCAGCCGTGCTCCGGTACGCCGGCCAGCGCGTGGACCAGCGCCGCGAGGGCCGTCGCGCGGA